>JAAURB010000078.1 GCA_012033335.1 Oscillatoriales cyanobacterium RM2_1_1 | reverse complement strand
CCTGGGGCAAAGCCCCAGACCCCCTTCTGTTTGATAATTAATTACAACCATCTACTTAGTGACCTAACGCCAATCGTCCCATGGGCTTACAAGCTTTGGGCTTCCAGGGTTAGTCTTGCCGAAGGAGCCCAAACATTAGGCCCAATAGATCAAATCAAAATAGATCAAATCAAAATAGATCAAATCAAAATAGATCAAATCAAAATAGATCAAATCAAAATAGATCAAAAATCTGGGTTGGATAGGCTAGAGAGGTTTTCCTCGACGGTGCAAAGCGGTATAATTATGCCGCATCCGCTTTCTGGTGTAACAGTTTCCAAGTCTCGGGATTTCCTAGAATGCTGCTTAATAAGAACGCTTCAACCCTTGCCCTTTCCCTCTTGGCCCTAGTTACCTCCGTCGGTTTCCTGGACAAGGTTGCGAATGGGGCTGATGTTCAAATTGCTCAGATCCCAGAATCGACTCCTGTTTTTCCACTCCCAACTCAAATTCCCCAGGGGACAACGGTGCGGATTGATGGGGATAGCAGTATGGCCGTGATCAATCAGGCTTTAAAACAGCGGTTTGAACAGGACTTTCCAGAGACAAGGGTCACCACCGCGACCCAGGGGACTGATATTGCTTTGCAATCTCTACAGGAGGGGAAGCTGGATTTGGCCACGATTGGGCGATCGCTCACCGCCGCCGAAAAGTCAGCCGGCTTAGAAGAATTTCCCCTGGAGCGAGAAAAAATTGCCATTATTGTCGGCAAGGATAATCCCTTCGAGGGCAATCTCTCCTTTCGCCAATTTGCCCAAATTTTTCGAGGAGAGATTACGGATTGGTCTGAAGTAGGGGGACAACCCGGAAGAATTTATCTAATTGATCGGCCCCCAAGCAGCAATACTCGCCAATCTTTTCAATCCTATCCCGTATTTCAAGAGGCAGAATTTACCGCCGCCCCTGATGCCGTTCAGGTCGCCACGGATGATACGGATGTTGTAGTCAAGCAATTACAACAGGATGGCATTAGCTATGGGATCGCCAGCCAGGTGACCAATCGAGATGATGTCAAGATTATCTCGATGCATAAAACCCTACCAGATGACCCCCGCTATCCGTTTTCTCAGCCCCGGGGATATGTCTATGCTAAGAACAATATCACTCCAGGGGCGGCAGCATTTTTGGGTTTTACCGCCTCACCCTTAGGCGGTGAGGTTGTCGCGATCGCTCGGGAAGCGGAGGTTAAGGGGATTGAGCCCGATGTTGCCGGGATCGCCCCCGTTCAACCTTCCCCTACCCCAACAGATTCTCCCGTTGCTGCCGTTACCCCTGAAACAATTGCTCAAGCTCCAGATACCCTTCCACCAGATAGGGTTGCTACTCCAACTGACCGACCCTTGCGCGGGGCCACAGGGTTTTGGGGATGGTTACTCCCGTTTGGTGTATTGGGGACGGCATGGTGGCTCTACAGTAAACGTGAAGCTGAGAATAGAACGTGGCTGAGACAGCGAGAAACCCTTGAGGTTCTCCCGTCATCTCGATCTCCTGTTATTGCCCCAGATCTACCCAGTTCTCAAATTGTCACCCCCGTGATTGAGTCGGAGGGGATTGGAGTTGATCCGATTGCGTCAATGCCTGTAGTGCAGGATTACCCAGCCAGTCCTGTGTTGAGACCGGATCTAGACACTCTGCCCACCGCCGAAACATTGGGGATTATTCCTGTAGGGAGTGACACTGAGATTATTGCCCCCGATCTGACCGATTTGCCACCGGAGGCTCCGCCGTCAGACCCCGAAACATTCGCGGCGGTGCCTTCTCCCTGGGATGCGGTACCTGAACCCCCACCCCCGAGCCCAATTGATCAAATTGCCCCTGATCCAGCCATTCCCCAATCTCCTATCCAACCCGAACCATCCCTGGAAGCTCCTGAAATCGAATCTGGAACCGATTATGGGGCGGGCTATAGAGCCGAAAATTACCTGGAAAACTACCCGGAAAACTACTCAGAAAATGATAGGACTGAAGCCCGTGAGATCCTTCAACCTGAAATTGAGGAGACTCCTGACTCTGATTTGAGTGCTGCAACATTGGTGGGGGGAATTGCGGGAGGTGCGATTTTGGCAGGACTGGGGAGCGATCGCCGGGATCCTCCACCTCAGCCTGAGGAATTTCCCGAGGCAGAACCTGAGGTGGCGGGCGATTCAGCATCCCTTCAGGGAACCTTCATTCAGGAAACCCTGACTCAAGCTTCTGACCAAAATATCAGCTCAAATCAGGAGGATACCCTGATTGTTGATGGGGTTCCTGAGGTTGAGACCCTCCGACCTGAAGCGGTTGCGCCCGAATCTCCAAGAATCGTTGCTCCAGATTTAGATACCTATTTGACGAGTGATGCCCAGGTTACTTCTAAGACCATATCTGAGGCCATAATTATTCCCGGAGAGACCATCCCGGAAGAAACAATCGTCATCTCGGAAATTAGCGAAACTCTTCCTGGAGAGGTGATTGCTGAAGTCACCATAATTGAACAGACAACGATTGAAGATACCCTGCTTACCACTGACCTGATTGCCTCAGAAGTCAATGTTTATGAAACCACCCCTGAACCTTTGATCCTGGAGGTTGCTGAGGCTCCAGGTTCACCTCAACCCGCCATAGCTCCCCCTGAGATGACTCTCCCTGGAGTTGGGGTTCCGGGAGAGCGCATTGAACTCACCGAACGGGATGATCAGTCCCGGGTAGAAGCGGCTAAGTTTAATATTGGCCAAGCTGAAGAGGTAGAAACCTTAGAAACTGTTGACCAAGATTTACCAGAACTGCCTGCGGGCTATGGTTTCAGCCTGATCGTTCTACTGCCTCGCGATCCCAATTCTGCCTATGTGTATTGGGATATTCCCAATGAAGATCGAGAAGTTGTTCGCCAACAGGGGGGGCGACAACTGGCCCTACGGCTCTACGATGTCACCTGGATTGACATGGATCATCAAACTCCCCACAGTGTGCAGCAGTTTGAGTGTGATGAGATGGCAAGAGACTGGTATATTCCTGTGCTGGTGAGCGATCGCGACTATATTGTCGAAGTTGGCTATGTCACAGAGGATGGTCGCTGGCTGAAGCTAGCCCGTTCCTCCCATGTTCATATTCCGCCCCTATACCCCTCTGATAGCTTTGATTACCAGGATATGACTGTGTTCTGGGAAGAGGCCCTGCGCGGTAAATTTTTTTTTAAACTCGATCAAGTCGATCAACTTTCTCGGCCTCCCCTAGGGGCTCCCCTACCCGTGCAATCTCTGTCGGAATTGGGGTTAACCTCTAGTGCTGAGTTTGCCTCTGCCCCCCCTGTGCGTCCGAGTCAGTTCTGGTTAGTGGCGAATGCAGAGCTGATCGTTCATGGGGCAACAGAACCGGATGCCCAGGTGAATATTGGGGGGTTGCCGATTCAACTGGAACCAGATGGCAGTTTCCGAATTCAAATGCCCTTCCAGGATGGGCAGGTGGACTCCCCCATCGTTGCTGTAGCCTCAGATGAAGAGCAGACCCGCTCGGTGCATTTCCAATTTACTCGGGAGACCCCCGAACGCAAGACCAACTCTAGGGATGATGTTCCAGGAGAACCATCAAGTTAAGCTCAGACCACCTGGAAAACTGGTAAACTGCATGTATCAAGTGATCTTCCTGCCAGGGCAAGATTTAGGCTTGTTCATAACTTCAAACTCCGATGAGTATTTCAACTTCGGTGGTTGCTGATCTGGCAGATGTCCTGCCTCAGTTGCGGCCTCAGGTTTATTTCAAGTCTTCCCTCACGGCCCTCTCCCACGCCATGGAGGATCAGGTGTTAGCCAATGATGATCAACCCCTTGTCATTGCTACATTTCAGCAAGAACGATTTTATCGTCAAGAAGCCCATCGCTATCGCCGGATTGCCGCCCTGAGTTCCCAGGTCTATGTGATGGCAGCCCCTGAAACTGAATTCCAAAATGCCTCCGGCATCTACGAAATGATCGCCTTTGGAAATCAGGATCAATTGTGCTGGGAATGGAATTTGGTGGTTCTGGGACAACGATATTCCACCTGTCTAGCCTGTGTCGAGCTTAAAAATTCAACTCAGCTATCCATGGTTGAACAGTTGGATATGGATCAAGCCCGACCCTTTGAAGGAATTTGGACGAGTGATCGACAGGTCAGTTGCAAAGTGGCAGAGCTTCTACTCCAGCGGATTATACATTATCGTCCGGAGTTGGCGGCTAAGGTTGAACAAGCTTGCCAGTTGTATAAATTATCTAACTTATCTAAAGTATCTCAGAGCAACAAGGGCCGTAAATCTACGGCCCGTAAGTCCAAAGCCAAAGTAAATAGCCTATCAAAAGACTGTTCTCAGGCCGATCCATTTGCCCAACGTCTGGTGACTTACCTGCAAGCCGGTCAACATAAGCTGTTGCGGGTTTATCGCTCCTTGGCAGCCCAGGAACGCAAGGAGCGTTTGATTAACTCGATTACTATGGCGATTCGCCAGTCTTTGAATACTCAAGAAATTCTCAAGGTAGCAGCCCAGGAGCTTGGAGAGGCCATGGCGGCCTGTCGCTGTCTGATCTATCGCTGCAAATCGACCGATGCCACCGTGGTGCTGCACCATGAATTTCTCCGGGTACACCCATCCGAAACCTTCGTCCAGAACTGCTCTACCCTGGTCGGTCAGATCTGGCCCCTGCAAAAAAATCCGCTGTTCCAGACTGTTTCCCGTCACCAGGTTCCGGTCTATTCCCAACCCGGCAGCGAGTTTGAGGAACTCCAACTCCAGCAATTGGCCCAGCAATGGCAAATTTGGGGCTGGCTGATGGTGCCGATTGCCTATCAGGGTCAACTCTTGGGGATTGTAGAATTGCATCAATCCGCTGCTAATGCCATGGCCTGGCAGGACGATGAACTGGCTCTGGTGGATGCGATCGCGACCCAACTGGCCGCAGCCTTGATTCAGGCTGAAACCTATGCCAACCTGGAAGACCTCAATCAACAATTGGAAGCCCTGGAGCGAACCCGCAGTAATTTGATTGCCATTACTGGCCATGAGCTCCGAACTCCCCTTTCAACGATTCAGGTCTGCCTGGAAAGCTTGAACCAGGAACCTGACATGATGCCTGAGATGCGGCAGATCATGTTAGAAACGGCCCTAGCCGATGCGGAGCGACTCCGCAAAGTCATCCAGGATTTCCTCACCCTCTCGAACCTGGAAAGTGGACGGGTGGATTGGAGTCTGGAAACCCTTCCTTTACAGGAATGCATTGATCTAGCGATCAGTGGCATTCGCTCTCGTCATTCCCAGTCAGAGATTCCAGAGATTGATTTTCAGTTGCCTGCCGACTTGCCTCTGGTGCAAGTCGATGGCGAGTGGCTGGTGGAGCTTTTGTCTAAACTGCTGGACAATGCCTGCAAGTTTACCGGAGCAGAGGGCAAAGTTACGATTCGCGCCCGCCAGAACGGCGGCCAAATGCTAGAAGTCACCATTGCGGACACCGGTCGGGGGATAGAGCCGAGTCGGCTAGAGGCAATTTTTGATCGGTTTTATCAGGAGGAGGGCTCCCTGCAACGCACCGTTGGCGGTACGGGTTTGGGATTGGCGATTGGTAAACAGATTGTTTCGGGTTGGGGAGGACGAATTTGGGCAAACTCTGCGGGCAAAAACCAGGGAAGTGAATTCCATTTCACCATTCCCCTAATCGAACATCATCCCGAATGATTTTAGGCTTTGACCCCGGACGGGATAAATGCGGTATTGCCATTGTTGATCCTGATGGTGCAGTTCCCTATCATCAGGTTGTCCTGGCTGCTGAGGCCGTTGCTACGCTCCAGGGCCTCTGTCGAAATTTTGCCATCACTCAGATTGTTCTGGGAAATCAAACTACCTCTGGCACTTGGCAACGAACTCTCCAGGAAAACCTCCCCCAACCATTCCAATTACCCCGGTAGATGAACGCTACAGCACCCTGGAGGCCCGAGACCGCTACTGGCAGATGTATCCTCCTCAGGGATTGACTCGCCTGATTCCCCAGGGAATGCGGTCTCCTCCCCGAGCCATTGACGATATTGTGGCAATTATTCTAGTGGAGCGCTATTTAAGATTGGCTAAACCTGAGTCTACCAAACCTGCTGGGCTGATTTGAATGACTGGTTTAATTAAATAGAGAACTTCCTTGCCCCTGTCTCGAGTCTGATCATTCTATTGTCGATAGGGAGCAGTGCAAGTTATGGCAATAGATAGAACATTTTGGTTGCAGTTCCGCCCTACTCTGGTGAGATCGGTCTGGGAATCAAAAGTCTTTCGTTGGTGAACCGTGGGGGGATCAATCCATAACCTGGGCATACTCTGCAATATTTTCCAGGGCCAGATCGGGACAGATACGCTTGACCAATCCGGTTAAAACTTTTCCAGGGCCAATTTCAATCACCTTTTCAATGTCGAACTCAGACAAGGTCAAGCAGGTTTCTCGCCAGCGCACAGTCCCCGTCATTTGTTGGCTCAGTCGATGTTTCAAAATCTCCGGATCAGTCGTAGCCATAGGCTCAACATTCGAGAGTACCGGAAACCGAGCGGCGGCAAAGGGAACAGTACTCAGTACTTGCTCAAATTCGGTGGCGGCGATCGCCATCATCGGGGAATGAAATGCCCCTGAAACGTTGAGTTTGATTCCTCGCTTGGTTTTGACGGAGGCCATAATTTTCTCCACCGCTTCCGGAGTTCCAGAAATCACCACTTGAGCCGAGCTATTGTCATTGGCTAAAACCACACCTTGAGTCTGCTGTAGCTGGGTTTCCAATTCTCCTCGATCAAATCCGATTAAGGCCGCCATCATTCCTCCGGCGACCTGGGCCATCAATTCAGCCCGTTGCTTTACTAACGTTAGACCCGTCTCAAAATCAAACACCCCAGCCACATAAAGGGCCACATATTCCCCCAGGCTATGGCCCGCCACAACGGTCGGAGCCTGGCCCTGCAACAGCAGAGCCTCCGCTAACAGGCTCTCAATAACATATAAACAGGGTTGAGTGTAGCGGGTTTGAGCCAGTTGGGCCTCCTCCCCCTGACAGATTTCCAGGACAGACCATCCCAGAATCTGTTCAGCCTGTTCAAATCTGGATCTGGCTAGGGGCCAGTTGACTAAATCTGCTCCCATGCCCTGGGTCTGGGATCCTTGCCCTGGAAAAAGCCACGCTGTCTTGGTCATCACTGCTAACTTGAAGGTTTCCCCCATTGAAAAATACTGGCCCCCCAAGACAGTCCAGCCCCAAATCCAGAGACGGCAATCACATCCCCTGGCTGAATTTTGCCCTCCCGAACCGCCTCATCTAGGGCCAGAGGAATTGAAGCCGCTGAGGTATTCCCATAATTGGCCAGATTACTGATCACCTTTTCTGCCGGAATATTGAGTCGCTGAGCCACCGCATCCATAATGCGTTGATTAGCCTGGTGGAGAATCAGCCAATCGATTCCCTCCGCACCCATATTGGCCCGATAAAGCGCCTTTTCGATTACTTCTGGAACTTTCGTAACCGCAAACCGATAAACCTCCTGACCGTTCATGGTTACCGATTGATAGTTTCCCTGACCAATGGTGATCTGATCTGTCAAAGCTTTTGGCTGAGGTTGATAGGAGAGATTGAGACAGGCATTTTGGTTGCCATCACTCCGCAGCTCAAATCCTAGCAAGCGATCGCACTCAGAAGCCTGCAATACAACAGCTCCAGCCCCATCTCCAAACAATACACAGGTTGTCCGATCTGACCAATCCACCCAGCGAGACATAACATCGGCACCGATCAATAGGACATTTCGATAGACCCCTGTGCGAATAAACTGGGCGGCAGTGACCAATCCAAAGACAAAGCCAGAGCAGGCCGCTGTCAAGTCAAATGCCACAGCCTGAGTCGCGCCAAGCTGAGCCTGAACCTGCCCGGCACTGCCAAACAAATCATCCGCTGTAGAGGTTGCGAGTAAAATCAGATCAATCTCTGAGGGATCGACTTGGGCCATTGATAGAGCTTGCTGGGCTGCCCGGGTTGCGATCGCACTCAGGGTCGTCTCTGCACTCGCCAGCTTGCGATAGCGAATCCCGGTACGAGAAGCAATCCATTCATCCGAAGTCTCAACTAGTTGAGAAAGTGCATGATTATCTACGGAGACTGAAGGGGTTGCCGAGCCACTTCCAGCGATCGCAATACCTGTATTGATCATGTAACTATTAAAAAGTCGGAACTCAAAAAAATTAAAATTCAACAGGTTGATGCTGTTGGTCGAGGGTTAATTACCAGCATTCAAAACAAACTAAGCTTCGAAAAATCAGAACGCTATTGACCGCTCACCGCTCCCTCAGGTGAATCTTGATATTGCATTTGAATTCGTTCTAAAACCTGATTATCTATCGCATCCTTAGCCAAACGCACTGCATTGGCAATGGTTTGAGCCTTAGATGAACCATGACCAATAACGCAAACACCATTAACCCCCAGGAGCAAAGCTCCTCCATGTTCCACGTGATCAACCCGCTGGCGAAACCGTCTCAGTCCTGGTTTCAGGAGTAACGTGGCTAGCTTGGCTCGAAACCCCCGAGTCAACTCCTCCTTTAAAAGTTGCAGCAGGGTTTCACCTACCCCCTCAGCAAACTTCAAGATAATATTGCCCACAAAACCATCACAGACAATCACGTCAAACTTTCCAGAAAGGACATCTCGGCCCTCCGCATTTCCCTCAAATCTGATCTGTGAACTTTCCTGGAGGATTTGATAAGCCCGAACAACCAAGTCATTTCCCTTGCAGTCTTCCTCACCGATATTGAGTAATCCAACCTTGGGCTCAGGAACCCCTAAAACATACTTACTATAAACCGATCCCATCACCGCAAATTGCTCAAGGAATTTGGGACGACAGTCTACATTAGCGCCGACATCGAGTACTAGTACTGGGGTAGTCAGGGTCGGTAGCACTGCCCCAATGGCCGGGCGATCAACTCCCGGTAGCCGACCTACTCGGAGTAAAGCAGCCGCCATCGCCGCCCCAGAATGCCCCGCTGAAACCACGGCGTTGACTCGCTTTTCTTTCAGCAAGTTCATGCAAACATTGATTGAAGCATTGGGTTTGCGCTTCAAGGCTCCTAGGGGTTCTTCATGCATATCGATTATTCCCTCCGCAGGAACAACCTCAGGGAAGGGCGTATTGGCTGAAGCGTGGTGATGCTTGAAGCAAAATTCGATCTGCTTTGGGTCACCGACCAGAAGAACCTCTACTCCTAAGGTCTCTTGGGCCATTAATGCTCCAGAAACCACTTCGGCAGGGGCAAAGTCCCCTCCCATAGCGTCAATTGCAATTCTTGCGCGAGTTAAACTCATTGGCCAAAGCTTAGAGAAACCTTAAAGATCTTACCATTAGAGCCGTTATATTAGTAATTCGGTTTTTAGTTTTTAATGGCATGGAAGGTTCTAAGTAGGTGGTTGTAATTAATTGTTAAGTGGCAGGGGGTTTGGGGCTTCGTCAGGAAGGGGGCACTGCCCCTTCACCCCCCTATCTTTCTAATTAATTGCGTAATTAATATAGTCAGCTTCAATCTTTCATTTCAGCCTTATATTTCAGCTCGTGTATTTCAGCTAAGATTGAGCCAGGCACGAGATGAACAGTGGTGGAACCCATGAACCCATCTGAATTGATCCCATGGCTGCAGGAGCGAACAGCTTTGAGTTCTCTCCGGCGGGATATCCTGGGAGCACTGGCAGAGAACTTATCAGTGTGTTCTATAGCAGCCCATCAAACCGTTGTCGTTGGGGGGGAAACTCCAGCCGGTCTTTATCTTCTAGAATCGGGCCGAATCGAGAGCCAGACTAATCATTCCCAAGCTTATAGCTTGCTGCCTGGAGCTGCAATTAACCTCCAAGAACTTTTGCTCGACCAGCCCGTCCGTCAAACTTTGATCACCCTGACACCCTGTCAGCTCTGGATAATCCCGGCAGCACCGTTTCAACAGTTGACGCAGCGTTATCCCGAAATCAGTCAGGTTTTTTCCCAACAACTGGTTCAGGTGGTCGAGGGTCTGACTGCCCAACTGGCCTATGAACAGGAACGGTTGACCATCTTACAGCCCTATCTGGTTCCTAAGGTCAAGCGCGGAATTGTGGGTAAAAGTCGCTATGCAGTGCGGCTGCGATCGCAGGTAATTCAAGCCGCCCAGCACCGGGATCCGGTATTAATTTTTGGGGAGCCGGGCCTGGAAAAAGACAATCTGGCCGCTTTGATTCACTTCAGTTCCCCTGACCGGAGAAAGCCGATTATCCAGGTGGATTGCAGTAAGTTACAGACCAGCGGAGCTGATTTATTTGGCCGGGTGGGGGGAAAACCGGGCTTGATTGAGGCCCTGGGAACTGGAACCCTGGTGCTCAACAATGTAGAAAAGATTCCCCCAACCCTGGTAGCTCCCCTGGTTCAGTTGATTCAGACCAAGACCTATGGGTTAGTTAGGGGGCCTAAGGAATTATCAGAAGAATGGCCAGAAGAACCGTCTATTGCCCCCAAACCCTGCCACGCCCGATTGATTCTGATTTCCGAAAAAGTAATTCCCCAACTGGCTCAGGTGATGTCTACGGCAATCAAAGCGGTGCCCCTGCGGGTACGGAAGCCAGATATCGAAGATCTGGTTAACTACTTTATTAGTTTGATCTGTCGGGACAAACGCATTCGCAAAGTTCGGATCACTCCAGAAGCCCTGAGGCGACTGCAAGCCTATGATTTCCCCAACAATCTACGGGAACTAGACAATCTGGTACAGCGGGCCATGGTACAGCTTCAGGGGAGCTCAGACATTACCGAAGAGATTATCTGGCCGTCCCAAACGAAGAAAAAACAATTTCGGATGAACCTGCTGAATGCTTATCCGGGTTTGAGGCGATCTCTCCGAAGCCCTTGGTGGCCTGATCGGCTGAATTATGGCGTTACGGTGCTGGGGTTTGCCCTGATCAACCTGATTTTATTTCTTGGCCCCCAAACCCGGGATCAAAACTTTGCCCTGAACCTGTTCTGGGCTTGGTGGTGGCCCTTGGTTTTACTGGGCTTTCCCGTTGTAGGGCGAGTCTGGTGTGCAATTTGTCCGTTTATGATCTATGGGGAAATTGCCCAAACCCTATCCTTGAAACTCTTCCCCAGAACCCTGAAAGCCTGGCCTCGGCAGTCGGCAGAGCGCTGGGGAGGTTGGTTTCTATTTGGGTTATTTGCCCTGATTTTACTCTGGGAAGAATTATGGAATCTGAAGAACACCGCCTACTTGTCTTCCTGTTTACTGCTGTTAATTACGGCGGGGGCAGTAATTTTTTCAGTGCTATTTGAACGGCGCTTCTGGTGTCGCTATCTCTGTCCGATTGGGGGGATGAATGGGATGTTTGCTAAGTTGTCCATGACCGAACTACGGGCCCAACAGGGAACCTGCTCGGCGGAATGCACCACCTATCAATGCTACAAGGGGGGGCCTCAAAAGGGGGAAGGACTGGCAACAAACGGTTGCCCCCTCTATTCCCATCCAGCCCAACTGGTGGACAACCGGGACTGCGTGCTCTGTATGACCTGTCTCAAAGCCTGTCCCCACCGTTCTGTAGAACTGAACCTGCGCCCCCCTGGAATTGAGCTGTGGACAAGCCACACCCCCCGTGCCGATGAAGTGGCTCTATTGCTTCTGCTGCTCAATCTGGTATTTCTGCATCATCTGCCGGAAGTACAGCAATTGACTGCCCTGGAGCTTGACTTCAGTTCGTTCTGGAACCATCTGGCTGCCTCCGTTGCAGTTTTGGGGTTGCCTGTAGCTTTGCCGATTCTAGCCTACGGTGCTCTGCAACTGATTGCTCGAACTAGAGCTCAAATTCTGGCTCAAACTGGAGTCGGCTCCTGGAAGCCCCGGGGATTTATTGAATTAGCTTACGGGTATCTACCCTTGGCCTTAGGGGGAAATCTGGCCCACTATCTGCAATTGGGGTTGTCAGAAGCGGGTAGAATTCTCCCCGTGACCTTTGCTACCTTTGGCTTAGCAGGGGCGGAGCTGCCTGTGGTTGTGGCCCATCCGGCGGTTGTAAGTTTTTTGCAGGGGGTGACTTTGATAGCAGGACTGCTGGCTTCCATCATTCTGACTCAAAAAATTGCCCGCCAACCGTTGTGGTTTCTCCTACCCCAACATCTCAGTCTGCTGATCCTAACGATTGGCCTTTGGCAGGTGATCCTCAAAGCCTAACCCATTCGTTTGATCTCGCCCTAGGAGATTTCCGGTCAATTGTCGCTGAGGAATCCCAATTTGAATTCCCGCCTGATCAAACGCAGGCTTGAGCCGCCGCCGCAGTTCCCGAGTTACCAGCCAATGTTTCAAGGGCTGGGTTCGCAGCCAGATCCGAATGCCAATCCCTTCATGGGAGAGGCTATCAACCCCTAAGATTTCTTTGGGATCGATAATAAACTTTCCCCAGTAGGGATCTTCAGCCATGTCCTGAGCGACCCGATCCACGATCTCCAAGACCTGATCAACATCTTCACAGTAAGCCACATCAACCCGAAAATCGGCCCGTGACCAGGTACGTGTCCAGTTTTCTACCTGCACAATCGAACTATTGGGAATAGTCACCAGACGACCGTCATCGGTTCGCAGTTGGGTGATTCGCAAATTAAGGTTTTCTACCAGGCCAGAAACGCTGCCAACGGCGATGTAGTCACCAATAGCAAATTGATCCTCGAGCAAAATCAAAAAGCCATTGACAAAGTCTTTCACCAAGCTCTGGGAGGCAAAGGAAATCGCCAGGGCAAACAGCGCCCCGAAGGCCAGAATAGAGGCTGAAGCGATATCAAGGAGTTGTAGGGCCCAGAGAAAGGCAATGGTATAAATTGAAGCCGTCTTCAATCCTTTTATCACACGGGTTGTGGTTGAGATCCGTTGGGAGCGCCGTTGCAGATTTTCCAGGGAGTTGACTTCGTTGGTATCCCAGGCTTTAGCAAACCGATCAATCAGCAAATTCAGAGTACGATTCAGGAGCCCCGAGATAAACCAGGTAATCAATAACAAAATTGGTGTAGAAGCAAGCCCCAGAGCAAATTGGCGAGTTTGGGGAAAGCGATACAAACTGGCAGAAATTCCCGCAATCCAGGTAAAAACCAGAGCCCAGAATACGAACCAGCGCAAAAAAATTACCAGTTGAATTCGCCGTTCTAGGGTGAATTCCTGCTGCAAAATTGAACGAATTTCCAAACGTCTCCCTTCATTGCCATGGTCTTTGGCCAGGGATGCTGCCATCAAAGCCGCTGTTTGCTGGGACTCATAATGTTTTTCTAGAACTGTTCTGCGCCAGCCTAAAAATCGCCAGAGCCCAATTAATAAAAAGCTGGATATTAATGTGCCCACCAGAATCCCGATCACCAGCTTGACCTGATAATTAAACACCTCCGGTTGCCGATCTCTCAAGGCTTGGGGCAACTCAGTTTGGAGGATCTGCTGCCAGCGTTCAGCCAGAACTTCCTTGGTAACCGAGTAGTACTGGGCATCGGCATCCGTTACCGTCATCACCACCGAGGGAGTGGTTGAATATTGATCTTTGGCCAGCAATACGGGTTGTTCATTGATCACCTCAATCAGCACCTCAGTCGTTTCCGGGTCAAGGGCGGTGACATAGGTTCGGGTATTTTCAGCTTCTTGAAATTCATCTACGTTAATTAACCGATTCAAATTCGCCTCAATTTGTCCAGCTCGAACCTCCACTGGAACCTGAGCCCCAGGACTCCCCCGCTCAAACACAGCCGGGGAAGCAATTTTAAATAACTCCCGACCATCTAGATGGAGCATTGTGGCTTCTAGCAACCCCACCCGAGCTACCCCCGAGGGCGGCAGGGAACCAGCAGAAGACGGCAACGAGGGTAATTGGACGATTGAGGCGGTCAATGCCACTGTCTGAGCTTGGGCTAGGTTGCCGCTGAAATAATTTCTGGCCAGGGTTGAGATCGGATTGACCTCACCCCATTCCCCTGTCAATAACAGATGACACAGTAAAAAAGCCAGACAACCTTTAGTCAGTCTCACCAAAAACATAGGATTAGCAATTAGGATTAAAAAATTAAGGTTAAGAATTGGGAGGTTAAGAGTTGAGGTACAGATCTGGAAGTAGGCAGCGCAGTAAATCATCCACTCCCATACTCCAACCGCGTGAGAAACGCTGTAATCAAAATTAGAGTTTAAAATCAGAGGTTAAAAACCGGGGTTAAATATTCTTTTTACCGCAAAGGCCACCAATCTACCTTGTCTCGAGTTGCGCCATAGACTGATTTCATTTCCTCTGGATTCAGAACAGAAATTACGTCTCCATGGGTTTCAGAAGACTTACTTGCCCGCAGCAGTTCAATTTGAATCATCCCTTTTAGCACCTGTTCAACGGTGCGATGATTGAGTTGACAGGCTCGAGCAATGATATCAATCGGCAGGTCAAACATAAAAGTCCCATCCGCTTGAGGCTGGTTGCCCAGGGAACGTTCCTGATAAATCAAGGCTCGAAATAACGCTGCGATCGCTGGGGCGGATAGGTGCTGCAATTGAGCAGATGATATTGAAACTTCTCCCGTAGTTCAAACAGCAAACCGTAACGTTCCTGAAAGATTTCGCTATCAGCATAAATGGCCTGAACAGCTCCCAGAGGAATCTTGATCACATCGGTCGTTTTGTGAGCTTCTACCAGACTGGGAAAGGCACGAACGACCTTGCCACAGCCAAAGTCCAGGTTCTGCATGCCAAAGCATCCCCCCGGATAAGTAATTGCAATAATCCGATCCAGAGGGGCACTTCGCATCACCACAGGCCCCCCCTCTACTAGAATATAAAGATTTTCCAGGGAAGTATTGGGTCGGTAGGCAGTGTAAATTGGCCGATTAGAATAGAATTTTTCCCGCACCAACTGCTCTGGCTGAAGATAAGTGGTTAGCCAGGTCGGATCAATCCCTTTAAATAAAAAGTTGTGTTGAACCAACAACTCAAGCGGGTCAACACTTTCCAGAGACCTGGCTTGATGGTCAGCAGGTTTGACGCGCTTTGCCATATCAGTTGGAGGAACTTAGCTGGAGTTCAGGCATCCTTGAATTACCCTTTTTATTCTGACATGGGTTGATTTGTACTTTACATAAACTTTAAAAAAATCTCTATTGAATTTCAAATGTTTTATGTTACATTCGAACTTAATCTAGACTTGAGTCTTGCGATGATCTGGAGAAGTCTCTATGCAAACTTTTATGCAAACCTGGCTACGATCTACGGCCCGATTACACCCTCGAACAAAACAACACTGGGTTTTGCTGGGGCTGCTAGGCCTGGGCTTGAGTCTGATGGTGGCCCTGGGGCAAGCTGTTCCTGCAGATTCTCCCTTGGGAACCCTGGGCTGGCAGGGATGGTTCGCGGTAGCCGTCACTATTGCGGCATTACTGGCCAACGCCCTGACCCCCTTACCGGCTGAAATCGTCTTTCTAGGAAGTTTGGCGGCTTTGTATGTTACTGGAGTTTTGGATGAGAAAAGTACTCTAGCTGGCTTTGGCAATGCCGGGATGATTACTGTGGGTGTCCTCTATATAGTGGTCAGTGGACTCGAACAAACAGGAGGATTGGCCTGGATTTCCCAGCGGGTATTGGGATTTCCTAAAGGCGATCATGAAGCCCTGTTGCGGCTAATGGCTCCGGTGGCCGCTATCAGCGCCTTCCTTAATAACACTCCGGTTGTGGCCATGTTTATTCCTGTGGTAGATGACTGGTGTCGGAAACTGCGGATTAGCCCCTCCAAACTGATGATTCCCCTCAGCTATGCCGCTTTGTTTGGTGGGGTTTGTACTTTGATTGGTACCAGTACGAACCTGGTGGTCAATGGTTTGCTGATTGAGACTGGCCATCCGGGGTTGGGTTTGCTGGGAATTACGGGGGTGGGTTTGCCCTGTGCGATCGCTGGAGTTTTCTATCTGCTGGCCACTCATCGCTGGTTGCTGCCCAATCGCAAACCCGCCATTGACGAGACCGATGACCCTCGCCAGTACACCTCTGAAATGGTGGTAGCTGACAATAGTCCCCTGGCAGGAAAGACCGTAGAACAGGCAGGATTACGTCATTTGCCGGGATTGTATCTGATGGAAATTGTCCGAGGGGAACAGGTAATTCCGGCGGTCAGTCCCCGGGAAATTTTGCAAGAGCAAGACCAATTGGTGTTTGTGGGGATGGTAAATTCGATGGTAGATTTACATCGAATTCGAGGTCTACAACCCGCCACAGATCAAGTATTCAAGCTGGATGCCCCCCGTTCTGAACGGCCTTAATTGAAGCGGTCGTCTCCAATACCTGTCCACTCATCGGAAAAACCATTCGGGAAGGCCAATTCCGTACCCAGTACGATGCAGTGGTACTGGCCGTGGGCCGTAATGGGGAACGGCTGGAGGGCAAGATCGGAGATATCCGGCTCCGGGCCGGAGATACGCTGTTACTTGAAGCCCATCCAGAATTTGTCCAGCGACAGCGAAGTTCTCGGGATTTTTATCTGGTGAGTGATATTCCTGGCTCCACCCCCCTGAACCATGAAAAAGCCCCCATTGCCTTTGTCATCCTGGGTATCATGGTGCTTCTGGCTTCCTTTGGTGGCCCTTTTGGAATTACCATGCTGCAGGCTGCTACCGTTGCAGCGGTGGCCATGGTGGTGGCGGGATGCTGTGGGGTGAATCGAGCCTTAGCCAGTATTGAATGGTCAGTCTTGCTGGTCATTGCAGCGGCTTTTGGTTTAGGAAAAGCCCTGGATTCAACGGGGGCGGCGGCGGCGATCGCCTCTACTTTTATTAGTGTAGTCGGTGACAACCCCTGGATTGCCCTGGCTGTCGTGTATGTAACAACGGCGATCACAACAGAAGTGATTACCAACAACGCAGCAGCGGCACTGATTTTCCCGATTGCGATTACCGTGGCCAAAAGTCTAGATGTTAGCATCATGCCCTTTGTGATTGTGGTGATGATGGCTGCATCAGCCAGTTTCTCAACTCCCATTGGCTACCAGACAAACTTAATGGTTTATGGCCCCGGCGGATACAAATTCACAGACTACGCCCGCATTGGCATTCCCCTAACCCTGATCTTTGGTCTGGTCAGCGTCATCCTCGCCCCTCGATTCTATCCGTTTTAATCCCTGTAGGGGCGGGGTTTCCCCGTAGGGGCGGGGTTTCCCCGCCCAGATTCCCCGCCCAGGTTTCCCCACCCAGATTTCCCCGCCCTCTAGATTAAGACTGAGGTAATTCTGCTATCCTGACAGAGTAAACCGTTTCAGATCCCTATGCTCAGAGCCGGAATTGTTGGACTGCCGAACGTAGGTAAGTCAACCCTATTCAATGCCTTAGTCGCCAATGCTAAGGCCACCGCCGCAAACTTTCCCTTTTGTACCATTGAGCCCAATGTTGGGGTGGTGGCGGTTCCTGACGAACGCCTAAATGTTCTGGCCAGGTTGTCGAGCTCTGAACAGATTGTTCCCACCCGGATTGAATTTGTTGATATCGCCGGGTTAGTTAAGGGAGCGAGTCAGGGAGAAGGATTAGGAAATCAATTTTTATCCCACATTCGGGAAGTGGATGCCATTGTCCATGTGGTTCGCTGCTTTGAAGACGATGATATTATTCATGTCTCTGGGGTTGTTGATCCGGTGCAGGACATTGAGGTGATCAGCCTGGAACTGGGACTGGCGGATTTGTTTCAAATTGAGCGGCGAATGGAACGGGTTCGCAAACAGGCCCGCACCAGCAAAGAAGCCCAAATGGAATTAGGGGCACTGGAAAGGTTATTAGCGGCCCTCAATCAAGGGAAAGCAGCCCGCCAGGTAGAATTGACCGACGAAGAAACAGAGGCCATTAAAACCCTAGGCTTACTCACCCAAAAGCCAATTATCTATGCCACTAACGTCTCTGAGGAAGATCTGGCAACCGGTAACCAATGGGTTGAACAGGTTCGTCAAGTTGCCGCCCAGGAAAATGCTCAGGTAGTCGTTGTCTCAGCCCAGGTCGAGGCAGAACTCGTGGAGTTGCCGGAAGCGGAGCGGACGGATTTTTTGGCCTCTCTAGGGGTGGAAGAGGGCGGTTTGAAATCTCTGATCAAAGCCACCTACGAGCTTCTGGGATTACGCACCTTTCTCACCACTGGCCCCAAGGAAACCCGGGCCTGGACAATTCGTGCTGGGATGTCCGCCCCCCAGGCAGCAGGGGTGATTCACACTGATTTTGAACGGGGATTCATTCGAGCCGAAACCGTGGCTTATCAGGATCTGGTCAATCTCGGTTCAATGTCAGCCGCCAAGGAAAAAGGATTGGTTCGCAGTGAGGGGAAGGAATATGTTGTTCAAGAGGCTGACGTTTTGCTCTTTCGCTTTAATGTCTAGTTTTTTAATGTTTGGTTTTTGATGTTTAGTTTTTTAAGGCCATGAATTCAGATGCCTTGATTGGTCTAGTGATCGCCTGGTTGGTCACCGCCATTAGCTTGTTTGTGATCGCCCAACTGAAGGAGTTGACCGGGGTCGAAGTCGATAGTTTTGGCAAAGCCCTCTGGTCATCAATTGTCTTTGGTCTCTTGAATGTCACTGTTGTTCCCATTCTTGCAGCCCTAGCCCGCACCCTGGAACTGGCTAATCCTCAGGTTCAGGTGGATTTAATCCGGTTCGGGATCAATGTAATCATTTTCGGGCTGGCAGCCTGGCTAGTCCATGGCTTCAGGCTGAAATGGGGAATTTTTAGCGCGGTGATTGGCGCTGCAGCCCTAACCCTGATGAATCGCTTAATTCAAGCCTGGTTGAATTCAGGTTTACCGACTGCGGGGTAGGGGCTGACCTAAAAGTTGACAATGTTAAGAATTTAACAGAATTTGTTTGACAGATATGAATTTTGCTGAGATTCTAAGGTAGAATTGGCGCAAATTACTGGAGTAAGGGTTTCTCCTCCTTGTATAACTGTTAGGAGTTTATATCTATGGTTCCTTTTTTAATTAGCATTGTTGTCACTGCAATCAGCTTATTGATCATCTCAAAAATCCCCCCGATTGGAGTTGAGGTGGATAATCCAGTAAAGGCTTTGATGGGAGGAGCAATTATTGGGGCGTTTAGTGGTTTGTGGAGTCTGTTTCCGAATTTCTTTAAGACGTTTACGGCTGTGATCAGCTTAGGGTTAATTCCTTTGCTGGGGAGCATTATCGTCTTTGGCATCTCTGCCTATGCGGTTGAGGGATTTCGGCTGCGTTACGGGATCTGGAGTGCAATTTTAGGGGCGATCGCCCTGGCCCTTGTCAATTCCATCGTCTTCTTTATCCTACGTTCCATTGGTTTAGTGGGCGCTGCAGTTTAGTCGTAGTTGGTCTTCAACTTCAAAACTCAACTTCAGCATGGGTTGACTCAATTTGCGAAATGCAGATTGAGTCAATTTATTTTTAGGTATCGTGAATCCGATAGAAAGTTTCGAGATTAGAATTGATTAATGCCTTCTATCAAAAACTCGCCAGAATGTCTACACTGCTGATTACAGCTACGGATACCGCAGCGGGAAAAACCGTTCTCACCACAGCCCTGCTGGCTTACTGGCAAACGTATTATTCATCTCGATCCATCGGCGTGATGAAGCTGATCCAGTCCGGGGTGGGCGATCGCGAGCTTTATCAGGAATTATTTACCCTGGATCAATCCCTCGAAACTATTAATCCATTGTATTTTCAGGCTCCCCTAGCACCCCCCATTGCGGCCCGGCAGGAGAGCCAAATGGTGGATCTGGGAAAGGTCTGGTCAGCGCTCCAAAAGCTACAGCATCAACGGGAATTAGTATTGGCAGAGGCCCTAGGGGGTTTGGGTTGTCCAGTGACGGCAGAGCTCACCGTTGCCGATCTGGCCCGGGACTGGCAACTGCCTGCGGTGCTGGTCGTTCCCGTGAAATTAGGGGCAATTGGTCAGGTGGTGGCCCATGTTGCCCTGGCACAGCACATGAAGGTGAAATTGCTGGGCATTGTCCTGAATTGTGTTCATCCCTGTTCTGATCAGGAGGTTGAGAATTGGGCCCCGACTTCCCTGATTCAATCCCTGACTCAAACTCCAGTGTTGGGACTATTGCCCCATCTGGACAATCCTCAAGACGTTGCCCAATTGACCCAGGGTGCAGCCAACCTGGATCTGGAATTGCTCTTGCCCCTACAATTTGCACCCTCCAGGTGATCAAATTATGAAATACAGAACAAATTCGCTTTAACTTGCAGCCATTCAGTAGCTTAACGCAATTAATCATAAGATATGGGGTTGAAGGGGACACTGCCCCCTTCAACCCCCTACATGTATCTTCTGATTAATTGTGCCTAGCTACTTATAATCAATGACAAAGGACTCTGGTCAGGGGTTCACCTCCAGAACCGACCAATTGTGGGCTCGATCCCGATCCCATTGATAGAGGGAACGGCTCTGCGGATCGCCTCGAAGTTCCAGGTGATCCACTCGTTCTGGTTCGAGTAGTAACAGGCAAAAATTAGTCAGGGGAGTTTCCGCCAGGTTTTCCGGGGGATCAAAGGCGGCAGTTTCAGCCTGGGGTTGCCCTGGATCGGGCCAGTAGAACTGGAGCCGCCCCTTGTCTGAAAGGTCTTGCCAGATTAGTCTTCGGGCTTTTGTTAGAGTTGCATCAGGATGATTTTCTCCAACCACCTTGAGCTCACCCCCCAAACGAAACTGTTCCCGGGTCTTCGGAAAATACCAACAGGCTTCACCCCAAGAATTTACAGCGATCTGATTGACTTTTTCGCTGCGTTGATCAGTGACAAATTTTAAGGTATTGGTCTCCTCCAAAAACCCCCGAAACACGATTGTGCGATTGGCAGGGCGTTGGTCAGATCCCAGGGTTGCCAGTTGTAGGTAACGGGCATAGACCAGACTACGGTTGCGGTGCAGGGCATGGGCTAGGGGCGATCGCCAAGGAGCAAGAGTCATCAAAATCCGCTAAACTGAGAAGCTGTCTGTACTTTACTGTTTGTACTTTATTGCTCTATCTGAATCCATGGTAACGCTGTTCATCCACCGAGTTTCCCTCAAGCCCTGGGGTCATATCCAAATTTTGCCGATGATCAGCCTGATCCTCTGGATGCTCAGTCGCTCCGCTAGTGGTGCTCAGGGGGCAACAGACTTCAACCCCATGCTAAAAATTGGTGTAGTGCAGCAGTTTGGTAAGGATCCAGAGGACACTTTGGTGCTCAAGGCCAAACTAGGAGATCATCTAACCCTGCGATTTCCTACTCCAGAGGGGGAACAGGTATTGCAGACCCAGAGCGTGATTCTGAAACTAGGAATGCAGCCCCTAGCATCACCGTTGGTGGATGAGCATATTGTCTTGAGTGTTCACCGCAGCTATGAGAATGCAGAACAAGTTGCAGAACAATGGCGGGCGCAGGGGATTGACATTGAGTTGGCCCAGCCCGATCTGTGGCAAGTTTGGGCCAAGCGCAGCACTTACAACACTCCCTTACTGCGGCGGTGGTTGGTTCAAAGTATTCAAGCCCAGGGAAATAAAGCGGCCCATCTGGAAACCCGAATCGCCAACCAGAAATTAACTCCCTATTGGGTTTTGGGGGGATATCGCTACAACCGTCAGGAACTCAACATCACCGCCAATCAAAAAGTTATCCAGGTCAGCAAAGGGCCAAAAGACAAACAACCTATGACCTACGGGGGAAGTTTGCGATTACAGCCAGACTCCTACAATACCTACACCCTAGTCAACACCATTCCCCTGGAAACCTATCTGCGGGGTGTGGTTCCCCATGAGATGGGAGCCTGGCCCCCAGATGCCTCGATTGAATCCCAGGCGATTTTGTCCAGAACCTATGCCCTACGGAACCTGCGGCGGTTTGAGGCCGACGGCTATCAACTCTGTGCCAATACAGATTGTCAAGTTTATAAAGGTTTAACGGAGGTCTACCCGTCTACGGATCGGGCTGTGGAGGTCACTCGGGGTTCGGTGCTGACCCATGAAAATGAACTAGTAGATGCGGTGTATTTCTCCATGAGTGGCGGAGTCACCGCTAACTTTGAGGATATTTGGGATGGCCTGGAACGGCCCTATCTAAAGTCGGTTTTGGATGCGCCCCAGAAGATCTGGGATCTGTCGCAGAATAGCCTAGCGGATGAAACCAATTTCCGTAAATTCATGACCCTGAAAAAAGGATTCACAGAGGAGGGCTGGATTGATTTTCGCTGGAAAGAATCGGCAAGTTTGCCCGCTTTAACTCAACATTTGAGGTACTATCTGCAACGCACGAAACGGGCTCAGGGTAATTTCAAAACCATTAAAACCATCAAATCCATCAAAGTCATGGAGCGATCGCCCTCAGGTCGGGTCTTAAGTGTACAGATTCAGACGGATCAGGGAACCCTTGAAGTCCACAAAGATGAGATTCAGAGCGCCCTATTGCCGCCGATTAGTACTTTGTTTTATATTGACCCCATCTATGACAAAAAGAAGGTCTTGAAGGGCTACACCTTCGTGGGGGGAGGCTTTGGTCACGGAGTGGGATTGAGTCAAACTGGGTCTTATCAGTTATCAGAAATGGGTTGGTCGAGGGACAAAATCCTGAACTTTTATTTTCCAAATACCCAATTGCGTCATATCAGTGAGCCAATTCGTTTCTGGAAGTATCCCGACGAACAGGTAGATTAATGGACTCAATCGGCAAAATCAGTCGGCAAAAATTGATTGCAGACGAGTTGGCGTTTCACTGACTTTACGTTTAATATCACGGATGACTCGACCCAAGTAGGTGTGCAGTTTGCGGGTTTGTTGTTGGGCCCGTTTGCTTTGCTGGGCTTACTAGAACATTCGTTTACAAACTAAGTTTCGCTAGTAATTTTTCAACTCGTTCCTTGACTTCCTCTCTAACTCTAGGAAAGATTTCTGGCTGTTCTGCCGGGTCGTCAAGCTGCCAATCCTCAAAAATATCTCGTGTTAACCATTCAGTCGGTAAGCTCACTCCACAGCCACAAAGAGAGATAACTGCATCGTAATTTTCAGGTTGAAATTCACTCAGAGCATTGGAAGTCTGATCACTGATATCAATTCCTACATCAGCCATCGCTTTAATCGCATGAGGATTAACTTCACTAGATTCTAAACCAGAGCTAGTAACAAAAACTTTACCTGCACCCAATCTCCTGGCAAAGCCCTCAGCCATTTGAGAACGAGAGGAATTTTTCTTACAGACAAACATAATTCGTTTCATAAAATTATTCTCCTAAAGTTTTAATGAAGAGAAAAACAAGTTAATTTAAACTTGCTTTAAATCGATTAGACTATAGCGGTTATCTGGTTAACCATCATAGCTTCTGCACCTACAAATACCAGGATTAATGCTCCAATTCCTTCAACTGTAGCCTCTCACAAATGCTGGGTCATAGGTTTCTGGAGTATTTTCCCTAGTGCACTTTTGTCTGAAACTTGAGAAATACTGTATGATTTTTCCTTAAGGGGTAGCATGATGGTACTTACAAAATCTATAGACTGTCAGTATTTTAGTACTCAGACTGTTTCGTCAATACTTCTTTAATGGTTAGATTGGGTTGAGGCTCGCCACCAAAGACAGTTCCAGTCTTTGTTTTATGAAAATTACGGTAAAGCCCCATATAGTCCTCAGGTTTGAAAGCAATATAACCAACTGACTCCACTACCTCAGCCGCATTCCTCATGTAGTAGTCCAGAAACTTAACCATCAGAGGATTTTTCTGAGCTGCCGTAACATTGATATAAATGAACAAGGGTCGAGCTAGGGGTTGATAGTCCGCACTTTGCACCGTTTCAGCTAGAGGAAGTACAATGCCTTCGCCATTATCTATGCCGAGTGCTTTGAGCTTATCTTGGTGTTCTAGATAGTAAGCATAACCAAAGTATCCTAGAGCATTTGGATTCTGCTCCACTCCTTTTGCCAACAACTCATCGTCTTCACTGGCGATATAGTCACTACGGCTGGCACCAACTTGACCGACAATAACATCTGTAAAGTAATCATAGGTTCCAGAGTCTGCACCTGGGCCAAACAGTACTAGGGGTTTGTCCGGCCATGAAGATCGAACTTGGCTCCATTGAGTAATCTTTTGTTGTGCCGCTGGTTCCCAAATTTTCTTAAGTTCTGCGGTCGTCATTTCGGATGCCCAGGTATTCTGACCGTTAACAACAACAGTAAGGGCATCAAATGCAATAGGAAGCTCAATATAGGCAACGTTATTTTGCTTGCACAACTCCATCTCACTTTTAAGGATAGGCCGCGAAGCATTGTTAATGTCGCTTTCTCCAGCGCAGAATCGTTTAAATCCACCCCCTGTTCCAGAGTAGGTCGGAGTAAGTTCTACATTTGTTCCCGGCTCAGCATTGAATTTTTCTGCCATCTTCTGAGTAATCGGATAGACCGTACTGGAACCATCGATTTCTAAGAATGTCTCATCGATGGATCGAGACTGTGTTGCTTTACTAGAACAAGCTGCAAGTAAGGCAGCGGTTACTAGGATAAGACCTTTCGTTCTTGCATGTCTAATGACAGACATCGATTTGTTCATATTACTGAGTTTCCTCAACTAAAAAGGAACATATCAAAAAAAATTGATATATGACTTCTAGCTTACTATATGAAACCGTGACATATCAAAAAAAATTGATACGTTTTTTGACGACTCGACCTTTAAGGGTGACAAGAGTATTGCAAAGCAGTGCTGAAGGGGAATGCAGACAAAAGGGCCAAAAAATAATAGGATGGTTGATGGCCACTCTATCAATACTCCGGACAGATTTAGGAGGTGATGGCTCCGTACTGGCAGAGGTTTTGGTAGTTTGGATGTGATTTAATCAAGGTTGGCTCCAGCTCAAACATGGAAATAAATAATTCTAAAAGATGTTGATTGAGGGCAAGGCGTTTAAAAGAAGCCTGAGACAAGAGTGGCCAAGCTGCCTATGAACCTGAAACTAATCCCGAGGTTGGAGAATTAGATAAGCAAGGAATTTTAGGATGGGTATTAAGTGACCATAGTGCTGAGACAACTGAGCTGAGGTACTCAATTCGTAGGGATATGCCCCGCCGAAGGCATATACCACTTCACTATCTCAAGTTCTGGAATGTTCCTATTCCACAGCTAGTCATACCTTGATTCAGCAACGTCCAGTTTTACGCCCTTTTTGGTTCCTCTGTTACATTGCCCTAGCTGAATTTTGTTAGTTCTTCAGGGATGACTATTAATCCACTAAGTAGCTAGGCACAATTAATCAGAAGATACATGTGAGGGGGTTAGGAAGGGGGCGCTGCCCCCCTTCCTGGGGCAAAGCCC
>JAAURB010000077.1 GCA_012033335.1 Oscillatoriales cyanobacterium RM2_1_1 | reverse complement strand
AGCAGTAACTGGGCTTGTTTAATGTGTCGGCGAGAGGTTTATGAACAGGTTGGGGGATTGGATGAAACTTTAGCTGTAGCATTTAACGATGTTGATTTTGTCTAAAGCTCATTAAGCAAGGTTATCGAAATATCTGTCTTCCTTATGCTGTACTTTATCACTACGAATCAAAGAGTAGAGGTTATGAAGATACTCCGGAAAAGGAAGCACGGTTTAAGCAAGAATCGAAATTGATGAAACAGTATTGGGGAGAATTATTGAAAAATGATCCATGCTATAGTTCCCATCTCAGTCGAGTTCGGCAGGACTACAGTATTCGTTTAAATAATGATGAAAATCAGGTGGTTGCAATTCATCTTTCTGAGGATTGGGAGGTGTTTTTAGGGTGTGCTATTGATTCACCCCAAATAGGTGAATCCTTCGATCGTGAGAATTTGGTTCTCAAAGGATGGGCTCTCGGCAAGCATTCTCCTGTAGTAGAGGTCGCTTTCTTTTATCAGGACTCGCTGCTTGGAAAAAGTATAATGAATCAGAAACGTGAGGATGTTTCTCGAGCTTTTCCGGCTGTTCCCTATGCTGATCAGAGTGGCTTTATTACAACTCTTGACATTAGTGAAATTCCCTCCGAAGTCAAGTTACGGATATTAGCTACGATGGAAGACGGGAATAAGGTTCCAATGGTCACCATACTTCTCCGGTCTGATATTTTAGATAATCTCTAGTATTGGTTTTCTTTTCAGAGTCTTACAAGACCTTAGCTATTACCCAGGTTACTATGGGGTGTAGTGGATCATTTTTCATGGCCAGTTGATAGATTGGATTCTGTGGATCTTCTGGTATCTTATGGGATCTATAACCCATCTCAATATAAGCCCATGCTTCTTTGTTACCCCAGCCCCCGCATTCAATAACTTCAGCCCCATTAGATTTACTCATCAAACTTAACGCATCGGGAGTAAATCGCCAAAAATCTCCAGGGAAGGCATGTATTCCGTTAATAAAGCAAGTTGTATGGGCAATGAATCCTCCCGATTTAACTACTCGAATACTTTCTTCAAATGCTTTGTAAGGATTTCCCTCTACATGTTCTAGTACCTGATCTGAAACGCAGAAATCAAAGGTGTTATTCTCAAACTGGAGATCTATGAAATTACATTCAGGATAGTTTGAGGTTTGGATACTAATAGAGTTTAAACCTAACAGCCTCGCCAATCCCGAGGAATGTGAAATTGCCAGACACCGCTTTGATGGCGAGTCTTGCTCTGACAAAATTCCCTGGAGTTTCTTGTACATGTATAGTCGAGTAATATGGTATCTCTTTTTCCCCAACTGAGACTCTAGACAGAACCTAACAAGATCTTTTTGAAAACTCGAATTGAGAGCACTCTGCATCATTGTTTCCTTTAAAATTTGAGCAGGTATCAAGATGTTTTTTTGACAAAGGCAGACTAAGTTGTTCGGCTATTACTAGTGGTTCCCTTACTCAAAGATTTCCAGATCCTGAAGGCGACTGTCCAGCATATCTTTAGCTTGACGATACAATTCTATATCTCTCTGATTGATCTTTTCCAAAATCTGAATATGTTCCTCCTCAATTTCATACTTACTTTTCAGATCTTTATCTGAATTTACATTGACCCTAATATTTTGAATTTCTAAGCCAGTCATCTGATTGAATAATTGAATAGATTCATTATACTTTTCAGTAATACCAACAAAAAAGAATTTCCTCAGGTCTAAACCATCAACTTTCTTGAATTGCTCATTTGAAAATGCTGGGTTACTAATAAAGTTGAGTAATGAGCCTTGGTAACCATAGTGACGACAGAAATGCCGATAAGTAGACATGGTGCGTTGGATAGGATCTCTCAAAAAAGTAACAACCTTACTATCCTTCCCTAAATAGGGGAGATACTTGGAAATTGGAAAATGTCCATAAATTGCTTCAAAATTCTGCTGAGTAAAACTTTCCAGAAAAGATTCCCAATTCCCTTTCTCAAGCGTTTGTCTAATCAAATCAGAGGTTTTTGGGTTTTTACCATACTCAAATACACACTTGAGCTTGCTCTCTATTTCAGTTCTAAAAGAAGTACCACCTGTTTTGGGGATATGAACGAATAGAAATATATTGTCTGGAAGCTTTTCTAAAGACATTTCTATCTCCTCAATATATAATCACTTTATCAAATCTACTTAATTTTCTCCAAAACAGTTACTCCTTTTTCCGATTGAAAAGTCCCTGCAAGTCTCAAATCCTGATAGTCCGAAAGCCAACTTTTTACTGCTAGCTTTTCATCTTTTCTGTCAGCATCGTCTAGAACCAAGACAGAATTTTCTATTAGATTAGAATAGAAAACTGGAACAGCAGGGAATCTGGCCATGGGATTTACAAAGCTAGGGGGGCCATCAATCACTAAAAGATCAAACATATCGTTGCTTTCTATATCATCACAAGAGTAAAAGTTATAAGTTTTTCCGCTAACTTCTGTTTCTTTTAAAGGTGCATATTTTATTTCGGAGTAGGCTTCGAGTGCATGGTTTTTAATAAGTTGTCTAGATCTTTCTAGATGTTTTTGATCATGCTCTAGGGAAACAATTTTACCTGAACCCATTTTCTTGAGAGCATAGCTCATGACTAAAGTACTAGCTCCTGAACCGAGCTCTAGAATGACTTTCACTCTTCTTTCTAGGATCAAAGAATAGAGTAATACAGCAAAATCTGGGCTTGCAGCCCATCCTCTCAAGGGAGGTAGGGGATAAGCCAGTTCAATTAGTGAGTGTAAGTTCATCAAAGCCTCAGTCTGTTTGTACTCATTCAGCAGTACTTGACGAAGTTGTTGGGGTGAAAACTGTGGAACAGGAGAGTTTATAACGTTTTCTTTGGATGAAGCAGATAGAGATGCTTGTTGAGGAGATACGATGCTGGGCTGAAGAGTATTGCCTACTTTACTGTCTGAACTTTTCTCAAACGTAATCAAGCTAATCGGAACTCGCTTTTGATCAGCTAGGATGACTTGAATTAGAAGTCCAACTTCCAACGGTATTTGACCTAGAAGAATAATAGCTGAAAATCCACTGTTTTCTGATTCGGATTTTTGAGGATAGACCTTGCCCACATCTGGACGATGCTGATTAGTCGCGGCCTTGCAGATCACTTCTCCATTACAAATGAACTCAACTGAAATTGCTTGAGTATTTGTTCCAACTACCCAACCTGATATTTTCAGGGATTCCATATCAAGCTCTAAATTTCTTTGGGGTCTGTCTATGGAATAACCTAGGACTAAATCTGTTCCTTTTTTTACTAGCTTAATAACTTCGGTAACTCTCACCACAGTATTGATTAGTTGTGGATTCAATTGATTGTCTCCTTTAGGTTTTTGTGCTTGTTTTATGCTAGCTACACATTCAAGCTGACTGGTTTTACCCTCTAGATGATTAACTTCTCTGATTAAAAGATTTTTTTCCTCATCATTTTTCCAGGGCTCTCGATACACAGGCTCATTGACTATTTCCTTGAAAATTTTGCTATTGTACTCCAGTTCTTTCGTAGTGCGATGGGTTGGAGCATCGTGAGGTTCTAGCCCTCCTGTAATGCAGAGATAAACAAGACGGTCAGATTTCTTTGCTTCGTCTAGACTTTCAGCTTTACCCAATCCAGCCCGGAGAAAACGTCGAGTCCATTCCACATGGCCATGACCATAGCCCCGAAATCGGGTATCGAGGTATCCTACCTGCTTTACGGCGTGGCGGGAACAGCCTGTACATTGCCCGGTGACCAGTCCTGAAATGTAGGGTTTCTCGGCTGTTCCACGGCCAGATAAAATTGCACCGGGCCGAGCCAAAATCGTTTGAGGATGGGCAAAATTAATATGGTGCCACAACTGAGTTGTTTCATGCCATTCCTGCGCCCATGTTTCAGATGCTGGCCAGCAATCATCCTCTAACAGAACAAAACTTTCAGCGCTGGTATATTGCACCAATGCAAATAAGGCTCTGTTCTTATTCCAGACAACCCCTCGATTATCTCCAGTGATTACCGCCAACGCCTGACTATGACACCATTCAACAGAGCCATCTGAACTCCCATCATCAGCAATGACTAAGTAGTAAGGAATCGTTGTAAACTGCCGGATACATTCAATGCAGTTTTTGAGATGCTCTAAGCGATTGTAAGTCACTAAACCAATTCCCAGCTTGGGCGGTTCTTGCTGTTTGGAAATCTCTATTTGACCTTGAGAAAAGTTAGAAGACATTGTTGGTATCTGTCGTTAATACCCCTGACGTTACTAAAAATAATAGCTAATCTCAGTATGCTGATGGAGACACACAGATCTAACTATAGAAGCCAAGTATTTACTGAGTTTACTCTAATTGTGACAAAGATGATGTCTACAAAAGTTCCTAAATTTTGTCTGGGTTCAGATCCATGGAGACATTTGGGGGTTAGGTAACCTGGCTTTTAGGCTGCCCCAGATATGAACTTTAAATTTCAAGAAAGTTCGGTTTACTCTTCGCTGGGCCATAACACAGTGAACCCTCTCTATGCATTCAGAGAAGGGGGGACTTGGGTTGCTGAGATATTCCATAACAATCTGACTGCCGCAATTGAAGAACTCTTTTTGTGTAAGAGCTTCAAAGACCCTTATTTTATTTTTTAGTTTTTTATTTTTAAAATGAGAACCGCTATTACTACGGATAGATGCAAGAATTCCATACTATGTTACTGTGTATAGTCGCTCAAATAAGACTGAGATTATACTGTATTTGTCCTTTACCTCTAAAACCAATAAATCATGACAATTTGGCAAAAGGCTGGCTTAGTCTTGAGCAGTCAATCCTTGACCCCTGTAAATGCTAGAGGTACTGCGCTGGTTGCGATCGCGCCCGACATCCAAGATCCTGAGCTTTTACTTTCAGGAGTTGAGACTGGAGTCCCGGCGATCATCCTAGATAACAATCACAATGCGGTTGAGCAGATCACAGAAGCCCTCACCCAATCCTCAGCTTCCAGTCTTCACATTGTTTGTCATGGTGCGCCAGGAACCCTGAAATTAGGCAAAACCACCTTAACCTCAGCAAATATTGGTCAGTATACTCACCTCTTACAGGAATGGGGCGTGACGAATATTTTGCTCTGGGCCTGCGAAGTCGCTCAGAATCCTGAGTTTCTTACCACCCTACATCAACTCACTGGAGCTAATATTGCTGCGTCTACCCAAGTGATTGGGAATTCCGCAACCTATCGCAATTGGCAACTTGAATCTCAGATTGGGGATATGGTTACTGAACCATCAGTCTTCACCCCAGCCACGCTGCAGAATTATTCGGGCCTGTTCGTAGATCCGGGTAGTAATTTCTTGACCGCTCAAAACATTGGTGTGCTGGGAGCCACTCAGAACTTCAGTGAAGTGGTGGGCACTACCGATCGCAATGATTACTACAAGTTCACCCTCAATCAAATCAGTGCCGTCAACCTCAATCTCACAGGACTCGAAGAACCCGCTCAACTCCAAATCGTCACAGATCTTAATGGAGATGGCATTTTGGGTTCCGGTGAGGATATTGAGTATGACAATATCTCAGACTTTTCCAGTTCGATTGCTGATCGAAGCATCTCTGGAAAGGTTCTGAGCCCTGGAACCTATGCAATTCGGGTCTATACCTATGATTCTGATCAAAATACAAGTTACGATCTATCGGCTTCAGCAACAGCTTTACCCCCGACGAATCCAACTGATCCTGGGTCAAGCTTTCAGGCTGCCCGAAATATCGGTACTCTAGGAGCACTGCAAACCTTTACCGATGCGGTTGGCACTCTAGACCTCCGTGATAACTACAAATTTACCCTGAATGAAATCAGTCAGGTTTCTCTCAATCTTACAGGATTGACAGAACCCGCTCAGCTTGCCATCGCGACAGACTTTGATAACGATGGCATTGTTGACAGCAATGAATTCATTGAGTATGACAATATCTCAGATTTTTCCAGTTCAATCGATGACCGAGGCATCTCCAGAGTTCTCGTCCCTGGAACTTACGCAATCAGTGTTTATCCTTACTACTCTGACCAGAATACCGGCTACACATTAGCGGCTTCTGCCACAAATCGACCCCCCACCAATCCCACTGATCCTGGGGAAGATTTTGACTCAGCTCGAAATCTTGGCCCTCTCAGGGGCACACGCACCTTCACTGATGCGGTGGGGAGTCTTGACCGCAATGACTACTATAAGTTTACTCTGAGTCAATCCAGTCCAGTCAGCTTCAATCTCACAGGACTAACGGAACCCGCTCAACTTGCCCTAGCCACAGACTTGGATAATGATGGGGAGCCAGATAGCAATGAATTCATTGAATTTGACGATATCTCAGACTTTTCCAGTTCGATTGATGATCGAGGCATCTCTCAAACCCTGGCTCCAGGAACTTATTTTGCTCGAGTCTATGCCTACTATGCTGATCAAAATACTGGCTATACTCTGACAACCACAGCCCCCGGTGAATATATTGAACCGGGGGAGATTGAATACACCAGTCGATCCTTCACAGTCAATGGTGTCTTTGAACCGATTCCAGGGGACTTCAATGGCGATGGAAATGGTGATGTTCTCTGGTATCGACCAGGAACTGGGTCAGATTTCATCTGGTCATTTGAGGATGATGGCACTTATGACAGTGAACCTTTCACGGTCAATGGCGACTTCACTCCTGTGCCTGGGGACTTCGATGGCAGCGGCACTACTGATATTCTGTGGTATCGACCGGGAACCGGGGCAGACTTCATCTGGTCATTCAACCCCGATGGAACCTATACCAGCAGACGGTTCACCGTGAATGGCGACTTCACCCCAGTCACAGGTGACTTTGATGCCAGTGGGACTACTGATATTCTGTGGTATCGACCGGGAACCGGGTCAGACTTCCTCTGGTCATTCAACCCCAATGGTACTTACAGCAGCAAAGCGTTTCCTGTGAATGGCGTATTTGATCCCGTGACCGGAGACTTCGACGGCAGCGGCACGACAGATATTCTGTGGTATCGACCGGGAACTGGGGCAGACTTCCTCTGGTCATTCAACCCCAACGGGACTTATAACAGCAAAGCTTTCCCGGTCAACGGGACTTATGAACCGATTGAAGGAGACTTCAATGGCGATGAGATTGATGATATTCTCTGGTATCGACCTGGAACCGGAGATGACTTCATCTGGACATTCCAGAATGATGGCAGTTATAGCAGCACTGACTTCAATATCAATGGAGTCTATACCCCGGTGGTAGAAGACTTTGATAGCAATGGCTTCACGGATATTCTCTGGTACAGACCTGGAACAGCATCAGATTTTGTCTGGTCGTTTGAGTAGAGTCTGGATAGGTAGTTTGAATACCTGAAAATCTTTCAGGAGGTTGATATTCGTTGCTCTGGGGCTGTTTTGGTCTTAAGGGTTAGGGGTGTCAGCCTCCTTTCTGATTTAAATCAACCTGCAATACTCTGGTAGTCATGACTAAAAAGTCGTACATTAAGAGATTGACAGCAATTTCACAATAGACACACCTTTCCTGTCCCACAACAGTTAGCGATGAATCTAGCAGAAATCAATATTCAGCCTGACAGGACAGCCAATGATTACTTCAATTTAGCCAATGAGTTCAGGCTCTCTGCACAACTGACAGAAGCAGTCAGCGCTTATCAACGGGCGATTGCTCTGAATTCCAACTTTTCCTGGTATCACTTCAATCTAGGGGAAGTACTGTCTCAGCTAGAACGATGGGAAGAGGCCGTCATTAGTTATCAGACCGCTTGTCAACTCGATCCCCATTCGGCATGGTCATTTGGCGCACTCGGTAAAGCTCTAGTTCATCAACAGAAGCTAGAGCAAGCTATTCCAGCATTTCAGCAAGCCATCGAGTTAAATCCTGAGATTAGTGAGTTTCATGCCCTGCTCGGTCAAACCTTATTTCAAGCCGATCAACTCGACCAGGGGATTGAGATTTTGCAGCAAGCCGTTCAACTCGATCCTGAGTCCCCACTAGCCAATGAATATCTCTGGGAAGCTCTGGCTCGCCAGGGTCGAGGTGAGCAGGGTCTACATTATCTACAAAGAGCTGCTGAACTCCATGGAGGGAAATGGGAACTTTATCAAAAGTTGGGAGAGGTCTCCCAGGGCAGGGGAGATCTGGTCACGGCAATACAATGCTACCACCAGGTACTCCGATTAAATCCCAATTCTGCCTGGATCTTTTTCAAGTTGGGGGTTGCAGTTCGAGACCAGGGTCAGCAAGAAGCGGCGATCGCTCACTTTCGTCAGGCCGTGAATTTGCAGCCTGATTTGGACATTGCCCATCACTATCTGGGGCATACTCTGTCTCTAGCTGAACAATGGGAAGAGGCAATTACATGTTATCAAACAGCAATTGAGTTGGCCCCTAAGTCTGCAATTATCCATCGGCATTTGGGGGAAGCGTTTGTAGCCTTACAAAACTGGGAAGCAGCCGCTCAGCAATATCTTCAAGGAATTGAACTTGAGCCCGATTCTGTGGAAATGCACTCAAGCCTAGGATTTGTCTTAGCTCAGTTGGAGCGATGGGATGAAGTAGTCAAGTATTACTGGAGAGCCATCGAGCTTGACCCCTACTCGGATGATTTAAAAGAGCAGCTTGCTGAAGCATTACTGTCCAAACACCTGAAAGCTATTGCTGCTCAAATGCAGCAGGTAGAGTCCTATTCAGATTATTCAGGTCAGGATCCCTACGATCTCTGGCGAGAGGCCAATGAACCCCGGCTAGCTGATCTGCATCAGATGAAGCAAACTCTGAAAATTCTTAGCTACAAGCCTTTGATCAGCGTGATTCTACCTGTGTACAATACCCCGCAAACCTTTCTCCAGGAAGCAATTGAATCGGTTCTAAGCCAAATCTATCCCGATTGGGAGCTGTGTATTGCGGATGATGCTTCAACGGAATCTGACATAAGGCAAGTAATAGAAGCTTATAGAGTCAAAGATTCGCGCATTAAAGCTATATTTCGTTCAGAAAACGGTCATATTTCGGCTTGTTCTAATTCTGCTCTCGCTCTAGCTACTGGGGACTTTGTTGCCCTGTTGGATCATGATGATTTACTTGCGCCCCACGCTTTATATGAAATTGCCCTGCTTTTGAATCAACATCCACAAGCAGACATGATCTATTCAGACGAAGACAAAGTTGATGAAAAAGGTTATTTTAAGCATCCTTTCTTCAAGCCAGATTGGTGTCCCGATTCGTTTCTTTCTCGCATGTATACCTGTCATTTGGGGGTATATCGCCGAGAATTAGTCAATAAAATTGGCGGGTTTCGGGTTGGATTTGAAGGGAGTCAGGACTATGATCTAGTCCTCAGGCTCACCGAAAAGACTGACAATATTTTTCACATCCCCAAGATTTTATATCACTGGAGAATTCATTCAGGTTCAGTTACTGGAGGAACAGAAGCTAAACCTTATGCTTACGATGCTGCAAAAAAAGCATTGATGCAAGCACTCAGCAGGCGAAGTGAAGCGGGAACAGTAACTGACGTTCCAGAATTGATGGGCGCATATACAATTCACTATGAAATCAAAGAGCATCGGCTTGTCAGCATTATCATTCCAACGCGAGACTTGGGTAAAATGTTAGATCGGTGTTTAGAGTCTATTTTCTCTAAAACAATGTATCCAAAATATGAAGTTATTGTTGTTGATAATGGAAGCAGAGAAACAGAAACAAAAGCAGTTCTAAAAAAATGGCAGCAACGGCAGCCACAAAAGTTTAGAAGTTATCTCCTAGATACTCCATTTGATTTTTCCAAGATCAATAATGATGCGGCTGAAAAGTCTTACGGAGAATATTTGCTCTTCCTAAATAATGACACAGAAGTTATCACTTCAAATTGGATAACATTCATGGTCGAACAGGCTCAGCGTTCCTCAATTGGTGCAGTCGGTTCATTACTGCTTTATCCAGACGATACTATTCAACATGCTGGTATTGTAATGGGCTTAGGAGGATTAGCAGCCCATGGTCACTCCGGCTTTCCATCTACAATTTTAGGCTATGCAGGACAAGTGAAGAGCATAAGTAACGTTTCTGCTGTCACAGGTGCCTGTCTAATGTGCCGTCGAGCTGTTTTTGAACAAGTGAGTGGTTTTGATGAGAAACTGGCTATCGCCTATAACGATGTAGATTTATGTTTAAAAATGTTGGCTCAAGGCTATCACAATATTTACTTGCCCCATGTCGTTTTATATCATCATGAATCTAAAAGCCGAGGGTATGACAATACCCTAGAGAAACAACAGCGATTGAACAGAGAGGCTGATATTATTCGGAGCCGCTGGCAAAATTTCATCGATCATGATCCCAGTTATAATCCTAACTTGACAAAAAAGTTCACCAACTACAGCCTAAATATTTCTCTGCCCAGAATAAGAATCGAAGCAGTTCTGAAGTCAGAACTTGATTCGGAGTTGCTTCGAGATTTTAATATTGACCAACCTGTTTCTCAGCAGGACATAACAGCAATTTCTCTACCTATCAAAGGTTGGGTACTGGGAAAAAATTCACCAATTATTGCCGTTGAAGTAATTTACAATAATCGTGTATTCACCAGGATTCTCGCCAATCAGATCCGGCAGGATGTTGCCAATGTTTACCCAGGAGTTGTAGGCGCTGAAAAATCTGGTTTTGATTCTGTGATCAGGGTTCGAGGAATACCAGCAGGCACAAAAATTGGTCTTCAAGCAATTCTAAGAGACGGAAGCTCTGTCAGCCTCGGAACGATAGAATTGGGAACTCAAACTTTTCTCTAGATTCGGATTTTCTGACTGAAACCTTCTTCAAACTGAGCTCTAAGTTGTTGAATACGATTCTGTGATGCATCTAACTTCTCGCGGTACTCTCTTAATAAAGTGCGCGATCGCTTCAAGTCTGCTTCAACTTCGGGAGAAATTAAAGCCTTACAGCCAAGTCTAATCGAGGCGATGCAGATACGAGTTCGATCCTCTAAAACAGCTTCAAGACTTAGGTCAATCTCTTCTAAAAAATTACCTATAGAAAGTTCTTTGCAGAAACCAGAATATTTGGCATTTGGAATGTCAGGATAAACGTCAACTAAATCTTCTCGAACGTCATTCAACTCAATTGACTGCAAAAGTTTATCCTGGCTGGCAACTTCTAGTGCAATAATAGGCACTTTTCTCCCTAACGTCCACCCTTTGAGAGGAATTATATTTCCCTCATAAACATTTCCTGCTGCTGGGGAGTCAATTGCAAATCCCAGGAGCAAGTCAGCAACTTCTTTAGACTTACACACATCCAAAACTTCGATTTTCGGCTTTTGAGCTTGAGTTGCCGATTGAACCCCTGATACTTGAACCATAAATCAAATTTTTTCTCAATCTACAATTAGAAATACAACGATTTTCAATCGCGTCAGGCACGGATTTGGGAGTTGGTGGCGCACCACACTACCACTTGCCGGACTCTAGCAGCGTAAGAAACGCTAAAATCCCTACTATCTATAGAGTTCTTGCAAAATACTCTTTCAGAGCCATCCTTCAGAATAATCGTTCAGAACACTATTTATCGAGGATAATTATCCAGGATAACTCAGACCAGGCTTTGTCAACATTGCCTTCCTTAATAGCTGTTTCCACTCCTCTGAAGTCGTGAGTGACGCTGCATCAAACTGGACTCCCTGTTCCGATGACAAGCGAGAAAATTGTTCCAGCCACCCTAAAACTGCTTCCGAGATAGATTGTGGCTTCGACTTCCATGATCTTTGTAAGTGCTGGGCCATCTGAATCTTATCACCCATTCTATAGGCTGACCATGCCTTCCAAACCGAGATCTGGGATTCATGATCTAAATGGCCTGACAGAGTTGAATTGAACTGAAAACCCATCAAGCTCTCCTGCATTGCTTGAGCTTGACGGATCGAAGTCTCTAGCTGCTGGTGTTGTTGAAGCAGTTTCAGTTTGCCAGCCTGGGACTGCTGAAGTTCTGCTGTGATCCGCTCAAGATTCAGCCGTAACTCCTCTACAGATTTTTGGTTAGAACTCAACTGTTCTTCAAAATCAGCTTCTCGCTCTTGATGTTGAGCTGTAACCTGATCAAGCTGGCTCTGTAGGCTATAGCATTGAGCCTGCACTTTCTTCAATTCTGCTTTAGCTTCCACCAGCTCAGACTGAGAATGTTGAGATTGAGCCTGAGTTTCTTGAAAATCATACTGGACTTGATTCAAGCGCGCTAACGATTGCTCTAGGAGTTCCTGTGCCTGATTTTGTTGGGCCATGGATTGCTCCAATAGTTGTTCAAGCTCCTGCTTTTGAGATTTGACATCATACAACTCTACTTGCATCTGATGGATCTGTATCTGGAATTGCTCATGTTCCGTTTGAACTTGTTGCAGTTGAGATTGGCTATGCTGTAAATCCATCTGAGTTAGCTTTCCCTGAGAAATTGCAGTTTCTAACAACTCTTTCATCGCTTGCTGCTGATCCATTGATTGTTCCAGGAGCTGTTCCGTTTGATGGAGTTGAGCTTGATAGACGGCAGTTTCCTCAGGGGTTGAATAGGATTGGTTGCTCAGTTTTTCTAAGTCTATGCGGGTTTGTTGTAAAGTTTGCCACAACTGATTGATGAATCCTTCCATCTGAAAATTTTGCTCCAACGATTGTCCTAGAACTGCTTCAACCTGGCACAGTTGGGTCTGATATTGTCTGACTTCTTCTACTCTCAGTTGAGAAGACACGAATTGCGATTCTTCCTCCAGAGAATGGTTGGCAAGGCTCTGTTGAGTCTGTTGTACCTCAGTTTTAATACTGAGCCTCTCACGCTCCAACTGACCTAGAGCCTGCCAATCTTGAAATGCCCACACTCGATAAGGTGTGGTCTGAATCTCTTCTTGCCAAGACAAATCCACCTGATCATCAGCTTTCCAACCTCTAGCCTCTAATTCTCGATACAAATCAATTGCTTCTGAAAAATAATGAGCGATTAAACTTGCTCGATGACCACTCGATGGCTTATGCAAAGCGGAAGGATCATAGGCTGAGAACTTGGGATCCTTTAATCCCATTGAAAATTGTTGGTTCATTCTTTGGATAAAGGCTGGAATATCTTGAAGAATTGTCTGTAGATTGACTAGGAAACAGCGATTGGTGTGTTGGTTATACAAGTTTAGAATCTTTTGATTGTAGTGTTGCCAAATCTTGATAGCTAGCTCTGGCTGCTCGATAAAAATTTTATCCCCTCGACGATAGAGAGAATCTACTACTTCCCAAGGTGCTCGATAAATTAACAGAAAGTTGGCTTCTGGTAAAAGATTTGCCCAGAATTCTAAAAACAATGTTGTACGTGGCTCTTTCCATCCCCAAATAGCACTGATTGAATTCTTCTGAATCAATTGCTTAGCAATATCAATATATTGCGCCTCGACATCAATGATATGTTGAAGTGTCCAACCGTCTGGATCAATTCCTTGAGATGATAGAACTTTTACATGGAACTCATGAAAATCTAAGTTTTCGAAGTGTCCCTTCACATTGCCATGATTGCCCTCCATCAACTTCCGGCCAATATGCAACCCAGCACTTTGCAAAATAGATGCTGTTAAAGAAGTGCCTGAACGGTGCATCCCAGTAATGATAAGAATAGAACTTGATTTTTCAGATTCCATATAATTTAATTTACAGTAATAAATTGATAGAGGCTCAACTGTTTAAAAGCTGATGAGAGCTGCACGAATTTCATCTAGCCGAGAACGTGACTGACTTAACCCGGCTCTAAAATCCTCTATTCTCTGCCAATTCACTGAACTGGTAGATGAATCCCTTACTTCGATAAAGCTTCGATGTCTAATTGCAAACCACGTTTGAGAATTTGGATGATTATATTCGAGTTTTTCACATACTAAATCATTTTTATCTGCTAAATCCTGAATGCATTTGAAAGTATAACCAACGCATCCAGGATAAATCCATTCTAATCCTTCGTAATCCGACTCTCTTTCTAGAAACGTAGCAAGAAATATGGCATCTCTATTCATTACCTGTTTTGCTTGAGATAAGCACTGCCACTTCCAACTAACCATTGCGAACTAGCTGATTCCCTTCCTGAAACTTGCTCGTGATCATAACGATTCCAAACTTAACAACAACATCTGGCGCAACCTTCTAAATTGCTAATGATCTTACCACGCAGACCCCTTCCCCACCAGAAACTTGAGCTCCAGATTGACCTGCCACAGGTTACCATTGAGCATACGCACCCTCTATTCCTGCCCATTCCCCTGCCGACCAAACAGATGCTCAAGAATTCGTTGACTTTCGGTTCTCAGTCCCCGAATTTCCTGCCAGATCTGCTGATTCTCCGTCCGAATCTGATTCATCTGATCGATAAACCGCTCAAAGTTCGGTTGATGAATTGCAACCACCTGTACCAAAGAGGTCACTGTAGAACAGAGTTCTGCCATCTCCCGTTGGCTAACCTGCCGCTGCGCCAGAATCTCCTGTCGGTCAATTTCTCGTTGTTCTGCCATTCTTTCTAGAAAGGCTTCAATTCGATCTAGACGCTGATTCATCAAGATTTTTTATCTATCAACTCTGATTGGATCATGTCACAGATCAGTAAGAATAATAGAGATCCACAGCAAAGTCCAATTTAAACGTTCAACCAGATTCTCAACCCGCCGTCATTCGAGGGTTCCACCGCGATCGCAACTCTTCAATATGCATATTTTCCTGGGCCTTCTGGAGATGGCGCGGACTACTCTCAAACGACAGGGAAGACGGCAGGGAATCGGGGCCATACTCAGCCTGGATGAACGATCTGACCTCCCCATAGGACGGAGAAAAGATATCTTCTACAGATCCGGACAGCCTCGATTGATAATCCCGGAATGTTGCTGAAAACAAACCCGTACCATCGTCAAAAAACCGCTCGGTTGTGGCCCCATAGCGGTCATAGGGATAAAAAGCCAGGTCAGCCGGAGCCTTTGCCGCCACCCAGGAAACATAAGACCAATACTCGCTAAAAGTGCCAAATTGAAGGGCAGAGCGGATCATCAGCAACAGCCAGGAATCCTCCGACTGAAAATACTGACTCACCTGATGCTTAAAAGACTCCAGATGCTCCTGTTTAAACCACAGATGATGGGGCACAAAAGTCCCCTCCGGATCGGTCAGGGGCTCAACCCCAAGCACCGAACGAATCCATTCTGCCCAGGTTGCCACAATCTGAGGATTGCCCCCTTGATTATGTTGTAGCAGGGCAAATGAATGCTGCCAGCCTGGCCCCTCCTGATCTTGACGAACCAGGGGCCAGGTCTCCACCGGCAACAGGTCACTATCCCAGACCACATACCATTCACTCAGATTCTCAATGCCCTCGGCAGCCCCCAGTTTGAGGAGTTGCTGATAGAACCATCCCGGGGTGTAAAGGGATTTTCCCAGCTCAAGCTCAGCACAAATTTTTCCTTGGTCAGCTCCGGCTGCTGAAAAAATGTCTCTTCCTCGTAGGCAAACAGGGGAGCCAATCGCCACCCCTGAGATATCTGCCGGAGAGATCGCGCCTCAGACCCAGGGGCAATCACATGGATCGCCCGAGGGCCATAGTGAGCCGTAATCCCCTCCAACACTGCCCGTGTATTCCAGCGAACTCGGTAAAGCGGGATCACAAAGTCGAATGGTTCCTGGGTCATGTCTTAAAGGATGACTTAAGATAAACGGCTAAACAGCGGACAACAGCTCCTCAGGTCGTTGATCTGGATAAGGGGAAGCATCACTCGGAGCATGGGCTACCGTTGAAGGATCCTCAAGGCCCACATCACTACAGAGGGGCTCAATCCCCAATCCCTGTCTGGGATAGTCTAGACAGATCTGATGATACTCGGCGATCGCCCCATAGAGTTCATCCTGGGTGAGGGAGTTGAGATAGCCACATTGACCAATCTCATCCTTTGGCAAGGGAGCGGCTAGATTGCGACCCCGTTTCTGAATGATTTTCTCCTGGGAAGCCCAGAGGGTTTCTTTTTTCAGCAGGATCTCGTGCCAGAGACTCAAGCCAAAAGTACTGATCAACTGGAGAATCCGCTGGCAATCCTCCAAGGCAATCCAGTTCATCCGGTAGCTCAAGTAAGCCCCAAACCCCATGCCAATCGAAACGGCGTGGCCATGCAGAAGCCCAGCCTCAATCTCAAAACCGGGAGACCAGGTATGGCCATAGGCGTGGGGCCGACATTGGTGGGTCTCATAGAGATTGCCATATTCCGCCGCCACATAGCTCCGCAACGCTGCCCCTAGAATTTTCTGGGAGAGGGTGCTAATGGGATCCTCTGGCTGGCAATTGATCGTACCAAACCGGGTTGTAATCAGATCGGCACCCGCCTGCTCAAGATCCTGGAATAGGGCTGCATCCTTGACCACAGCCATTTTGATAATTTCAATAATGCCGTGGCGCAGCCACCCTTCCCGCAGGGTCTTGAAGAAAAACCGGTCAGTAATCGAGAGCACGGGGGATGATAAGCCCCGAACAGGTTCTTGTAACCAAAGCCATCGCAGCAGGTGCGGGGGGAAGGGCCAGCATCAATCCCGGCCACAATCGAAGTTGAGAGCATCACATAGGGAGTATTGCGATGATATAGAGCGCAGGCCAATCCAGCGGTATCAGCCAGGACTCCACCCCCAATAATCAATACGGGTTCATTCCGGGAGACTCCCAAGCGTTTCAAGTCCCCCAGCATTCGTTCCACCGTATAGATTCCTTTATCTACTTCCATTGCCCGGTAGACTAACTTTTCTAAATGGATACCGTGGTAGTGGAAATAGTGCTCAATCTCTTCGCTATAGTAGTGATCAACGTTCTGATCTACCAGACAAACGCACCGTCCCAAAGGGAGATATATGTTCCTTAGCAGAGTTTGTTCTAGATCTAAACAGTGATCAACAATCTTGATTGAGGCAAAGGTACTTGAACTGACGATGGCTTCAATGGTTTGGTCATCTGCCGTACTCACTACATACCCTCGGCTCTCCCGATAGCTGGAGGTGGGATAGACGGCATGGGGATTTTCGACAACCAGGCGATGGGCTAAATCCTGATAAAATTCCCCAACGTTACTGCGGGAAAGCCTCTCCAGGAGCTTGTTTGAACCCAGGTTTGACCGATGCATTCGATCTGCAAATACAGACCATTGAGCCCCCCTAACCGGATCAAAAGCAGAGATCAGCTCAGTCAGCAAACTGAAAAAACGACTGAGTGAGATATTCAGGCAACTTCGCAGACTGCGACAGGCTGACAATCCTTGAATCGCATCTGCGGCAGCAAATTCTTCTCCAAGTTCCTGAGAAAAGGCAGGGCTATTGATGAATGAAAGCAACAAACTCTTAAACTCTGGACTACAACAAATAGCTTCAACGGCACAATCTAAATCCTGGTATGCCAAAGGCTCAATACTATGGGTTTCAATGAAAGCCTTAACTGCCAAAGTAGTCTTTGTCATATATTTCTGAGGATAACGGCATTTGGAATGTCGATCAGGGTGTTATAACCCTTTGCTTCATTAAAGTAACATAAGTACAACAAAATTTTAAGAAAAGAGTAGAGACTCAGCTATATTGGGCTTACTGCGATATAATACATGCACAAAAACGATTTAGATCGGAATTCCAAATAAAATCTGTTCTGCGACAAAATCGTAGCAACATTTTAGCGATCGCAAATGAATCGCAAAAGAATTACAGATGAGTTGAAAATTAGGCTCAGGGATCTAAGTAGTTCAGGTCGATCAATTCCCTACAATTCCTGCATTCATCCATTCCCAAACCTCAATTCCCAAACCTTAAGTCCTAAATCTGTAGCAAGATAGAATGCTCAAGCTCTACGAAATGGCTGATTCCGGCAACTGCTATAAAATTCGTCTGCTATTGACTCAGTTACAGATTCCCTTTGAGCGAATTCCAATCGATATTACTCAGGGGCAGAGCCGAACCGTTGACTTCCTGGCCAAGAACCCTAACGGAAGAGTTCCGACTGTTGAGCTCGAATCAGGAGAATTTCTCGCAGAATCCAATGCAATTTTGTATTACTTCAGTCAAGGCACTCGATTATTCCCCAGGGATCCCTGGGAGCAAGCCCAGATCATGCAGTGGATGTTTTTTGAGCAGTATAGTCACGAACCTTTTATTGCAACGTCTCGCTATTGGATTTCAATTTTAGGGAAAGCTGAGGAGTATCGAGAGCAACTCGAACACAAACAAGAGCCCGGATATGCAGCCCTAAAGGTAATGGAACACCACTTGAACAGTTCCTTGAATAATCAGTTTTTCGTCGGAAATTGTTACAGCATTGCTGACATTTGTCTGTTTGCCTACACCCATGTTGCCCATGAAGGTGGATTTGAGTTGAGAGGTTTTCCAGCAATCCAAGCCTGGATTCAACGGATTAACGCACAGCCTGGTTACATTTCTATGGCTCAAAAGGATTCTTGAATGAACCCGCTAGTTCTTGAACCTCAGTTCTTTAACCTATTCTTCAGCCTATGCCTCAACTCATCCCTCAAGCTATTCAATATGGGCGGAGAGAGACTCGAACTCTCACGACCGAAGTCGCCACATTTTGAGTGTGGTGCGTCTACCAATTCCGCCACCCGCCCTGGTGGTCAGCTTCACCATTATACACATTTAACTGCCCTTGCAACAACCGATGATAATTAGGAGCGCTAGACCAACGGTCAATCTCCCGGGCTCGCAATACGGGCAAAGGGTGGGAAAGCTGGGCGGTTTGAGCCTGCTTCAGCATTTCTCCTAGCTCATCGTTACTCTGATCATAGGCCCGGGCTTGGGCCAGAAAGGCATCTAGATTAAGCTGAGACACCAAACTGGGGGAACCTCCAGCCAGTTTCATCAGCACGGACATTACCACTCGGGGATTTTGAGTGGCCAATAAAGCGGCGCGATCGCAGGTCAATTCCGCACACCGTAACCATTCCAGGATTTGCGCCTGTAGTCCTTGCATCAAAGCCGCCCCCACCGGTGAAAGCTGCCCTGCTGCCAGGATCAATAAATTTGCTAGGGTCAAATAGACCCCATGTTCACATTTGAGATGACCCAGTTCATGGGCGATCACCGCCTGAATCTCCTCTGGAGTCAGCAACTCAATCAGAGAGGTATGAAGCACGATAAAAGGATTTTTTCCCCGCATCGCAAAGGTGTAAGCATTCGGTGTCGGATTCTGCCGGACATAGAGTTGGGGCGGATCGAGATCCAGGGTACGGCAGGCATCTAGCAGTAGATCATGCAATTGAGGCAATTGTTGCTTCCCCACCAGAATGCTAGAGGCGATATTGTCCAGGTAAAAAAATTGTTCCCCTAGATTCCCTAAAACCTGTCGCACCAGGATGTCTAATCCTGGCATTTGCTTCAGGGTTGTGGTGGCCTGGAAATCTAGAGGATGACGAAAGTGGTCAGCCTTCAAGCCAACCAGCGGAATCACAGAGAGAGACATGGGATCAAGATCACTTTAAGAGCAGTTCATCTCTTAAGATAAGTCAACTCAATCAAAACCTGCCACTGCGCTAGGTATTCACCTTGGAGGGTTCAATCTCGGCTTTGATCCGCTCAACTCTGGCTCCAAGCTGTCTGAGCTTTTGCTCGATGTTTTCATAGCCTCGATCCAGGTGTTGTAATCCCTGAATGGTACTAATGCCATCGGCGGCCAAAGCGGCGATCACCAAGGCAGCAGAAGCCCGCAAGTCTGAACCAATCACTGGGGCCCCAGACAGCAACGGCACCCCTCGAACTACAGCCGTATTGCCCTTGACTCGAATATCTGCCCCCATCCGATTCAGTTCAGGGACGTGGTGCAGACGATTTTCAAACACAGTTTCAGTGATCAAGCTATTCCCTTCACACAGGGTCAATAGGGACATGAAAGGAGCCTGCATGTCTGTGGGAAACCAGGATAGGGCAGCGTTTCAATGTCAGTTGCCAGCAACCGTTCTCCCCGGGCATCCAGTTTGAGACTGCCATCAGGCCCGGAAGTAACCTGGGCTCCCATCTTCCGTAACTTAGCAATCACAGCCGTCAGGTGATCAGGAATCACAGGAAATAAATCAATCTCCGACCGGGTAATGGCCCCCGCCAGTAAAAATGTTCCGGCTTCGATCCGATCAGAAATAATCGAATAGTCAACGGAGTGTAGCTGTGGAACCCCAGAAATTACCAGGGTTTTAGTGCCTGCCCCCTGAATTTGGGCCCCCATGGCTCGACAGAAGTTGGCCAGGTCAATCACTTCAGGTTCCTGGGCAGCATTTTCAAGCACGGTTTCTCCCTCCGCCAGGGTCGCTGCCATCATCAGGGTTTCCGTCGCTCCGACACTGGGATAATCCAGATAGATCTTAGCCCCTCGCAGTCTACGTCTGCTCCCTGGAACACAGGCATGAACGACCCCATGGTCAATATGAACTTCGGCTCCCATGGCGCGAAGTCCCTGAACATGCAAATCCACAGGTCTAGCACCAATAGCACAGCCCCCCGGCAACGGAACTTTGGCAACTCCTAAACGGGCCAGCAGGGGGCCAATCACAAAAAAACTCGCTCGCAGACGACTGACCAGTTCGTAGGGAGCCTGGGACTGGCTAAGATGAGTAGCATTAATGTCAATCACATCTCCATCCTGATGCAGCTTTACCCCCAGGGCAGTGAGAATCTGACCCATGCGAGCAACATCAACCAGGGAAGGAACATTGCGGATACGACAATCCTGGGAACACAAAAGTCCACCAGCAAGAATGACTAGGGCCGCATTTTTGGCCCCACTAATCCGTACCTGTCCATGCAATTGAGAGCCTCCTGAGATCTGAAGGAGGTATTGGTTTGCATCGGATGCAGCGGAGAGATTTGACGAGCTAAGAGCGAGTTTAATAGGACTGGCCTCCAAAATTTGAGAATTTTTAGTTTACATTCGCTAATTTTTGTTCTGATTCTACCGGAAAGTTCCCAAATGTCTAGGGGGGCTACCTATAAAAATTCTGTCGATAGGGGCACTGACCTATCCCCAAAGGTATGACAGACTTCAAAATCCGGGGGCAAACCTGCCTAAAATTGGAGATAACGTATTTTCGAATGAGGTTGTCTATGGAAATCGGTATTCCGCAGGAGATTAAAGATCAAGAATTCCGCGTGGGTTTAAGTCCGAGTAGTGTGAGAGCCTGTGTAGAGAGGGGGCATTCAGTATTTGTCCAAACTGGAGCCGGTGCCGGAGCAGGATTTACCGATCAGGATTACTTGGATGCCGGAGCTACAACGGTTCAGACTGCTGCTGAAACCTGGAATCGAGAGCTGGTGGTCAAGGTCAAAGAACCCCTACCCCCCGAATATTCTCTCATGCAGAAGGAACAATTGCTATTCACCTACCTGCATCTGGCGGCAGACCGAGGTTTAACGGAAGCACTCATGGACTCTGGTATCAGGGCGATCGCCTATGAAACCGTCGAGCTTCCCGATAGCCGATTACCCTTGCTCACCCCCATGAGTATTATTGCGGGTCGGCTTTCGGTGCAATTTGGAGCCCGATTCCTGGAACGTCAACAGGGGGGCCGGGGGGTTTTACTAGGGGGAGTGCCAGGGGTGAAACCTGGAAAAGTTGTGATTCTAGGGGGTGGCGTTGTTGGCACAGAGGCCGCCCGAATGGCTATTGGTTTAGGGGCTCAGGTGCAAATTCTAGATATCAATGTTGACCGATTAGCCTATCTGGAAACCCTATTTGGTTCCAGGGTTGAGCTGCTTTACAGCAATTCTCTCCAGGTCGAAGGGGCAGTTCTAGCGGCAGATCTCCTGATTGGTGCTGTCCTGGTGCTGGGACGGCGAGCCCCAACGTTGGTCTCCCGGAGTCTGGTGGCCCAAATGCGTCCCCGATCAGTGATTGTGGATGTTGCGGTGGATCAAGGGGGTTGTATTGAAACCCTGCGAGCCACTTCCCATACCCATCCGACCTATCTGGAGGAGGGGGTGGTTCACTATGGAGTCCCCAATATGCCTGGTGCTGTGCCCTGGACAGCCACCCAAGCCCTGAATAACAGCACCCTGCCCTATGTTCTGCAACTGGCCAATCATGGGATCAAGGCATTGACGCTCAATCCATTTCTGGGCAAGGGCTTAAACGTAGAAAATCATCAGTTAATCCATCCGGCTGTTCGAGAGGTATTTCCTGACCTAGCAGACTAACTCCTGACTGACACCTTTTAAACTTCAACATTCTCTGAAACGATTAACTACCCGGCGAGTTGATTTTGGAGGGCAAATCGAACTAATTCAGCCCGGTTATTACTTTCTGTTTTCCTCAATAAACTGCTGACGTATTTCTCAATGGTGCGAGGGCTGAGGTGCAGATGATTGCCGATCTGGCCATTAGAACATCCTTCAATCAATAGGGTTAAAACTTGTTGTTCCCGTTCTGTCAAATCAATCTGAATGGGGGGAAAGACCGTTGAGAGCCTCGATAAACTGCCTGAATCCGAGGAAGTTTGAGTCTCAGACAACCGCGATTGCATTTCAGCTTCGATCAGTTGAGAGCGATTCAGTAATGAGCGAATTACAACACTTAATTCCTCTAGCTCAAAGGGTTTAGAAAGATAATTATCACAACCTGATTGATAACCACGAACTCGATCTTTTGTAGCAGTATGGGCAGTTAAAAAATCACAGGTAGTAAGCAAAATTCAGGTCGCGATCGCACATTCCTGACCAGTTCATAGCCATCCATTTCCGGCATGGCAATATCGGTCACAATCAGATGGGGCTTATGGGCCTCAAAATAACGTAGGGCATCCCTACCATTTTTAGCGGCGATCACCAGATACCCGGAAAGCTCCAGGTAATCACTAATCGACAGGCGAGTTCCCAGGTCGTCATCTACAACTAGAATTGTTAAGGGCATCAGCAGAAAAAATTAAGCATGTTTGAGCATAGCCCGAAAAAATTGCTGGGGGAGATTGCATTGATACGATTACTGATTCACCCAAATTATATCGCTGATAAAAGAAACGGATATCAACGGAGGCACACAGCGTCAATGGAGTGAAACAGCTCAGATGGTTCTTCGTCAGACCCAATACCTGCAATAAATAGCTGGACTGCTGATTGTCTGGCCCGATCTACGTGTACATGAGGTAGGCAATGGGTGGGGCAAAGCCGGAGCACGTCACCCAATCACTTTACGATGAATTCTGATGGAACTAAATTATGGATATGGAACTAATTGAGATTCTTAAAGCTGACTACGAACGCTTTCCAGAGAACCAAACCTATAGTATTTATGCCCCGGATGTCTACTTCAAAGATCCTCTGACAGAATTTCGAGGCTTAGAAAAATATCAAAAGATGATTGATTTCATTCGCCAATGGTTTGTAGCGGTTCAGTTTGATGTCCATGATCTTGCCCAGGAGGGAGGTGAAATTTTGAGTCGATGGACTTTGAGTTGGACGGTTCCCCTGTTCTGGCGACCGAGGGTATCCATTTCAGGTCGCAGTCAACTTCAGGTAAATTCTGAGAATTTGATTATCAGCCACATTGACGATTGGGATTGCTCCCGGTTGGATGTTTTGAAGCAACTGTTTTCAGCTTCGAGAAATTGAATGAGATTGAGCCGCTATATACTTCTAATAATTTCTAATTACAAGGGGGCTCCAACTGAACCCCCGATAACATTGCTCCGAAAAAACAATCCTAAAATTAATCCGAAAATCAACTTGAAAATCTCAAAATCTCTTAAATAATCAGCGGCTCAATCCGCTTAATCGGCTCAAAATCAGCAGCGGTAATATCTTGAACAATCGCCAAAACTTCCCCCGTCGAACGCAAAACAAGCTGTAAATCTGTCTGGCTAATGTTGCCAGCAATACTCTTCGATGAATTGATAAAATCCAGGTCGGCTTCGGTGAGGCTACCTTGCAGGAGAATGGTATCAAATCCTTGCCGGTCGTAATCTACGATCAGATCGGTACCCGCCCCCGCTCCCAGGACAAACTGATCAGAATCACCACGCCCTCCTATCAACGTATCGTTGCCCCCATCGCCAAATAACAAATCATCTCCACTATTAGAGCCTCCTCCGGCTAGAATAGCGGTTCCTCCTATTAGACAGTCATTCCCTTGACCGCCATACAAACTATCAGGGCCATTCTCACCTGCGATAATATCCTGGCCTGCATTGCCAAAGAGGGTATCCGGTTCACCCCCCCCTTATGTTGTCATTGCCGATGTCCCCAAAGACCACGTCTGCGCCGCCACCAGCGCTAAGGCTATCGCCACCCTGGCCGCCAAACAGCCATTCGTTACTGTTACTTCCAACCAGGAAATCCGTATCCAGACCCCCAAATAGTGAGTCCTGTCCGCCATTTCCTTCAATAGTATCGCTTCCCCCTAAACCGAAGATCAATTCTGCGACCAACACATCGCTAGACCCGATCAAATCATCTGGCCCTTCGGTTCCAATAATCGTGGATGTCATGAATTTCTCCTGAGTATCAATTGTGATTTGATAAGCATCATGGAGAGTCTACCAGATTTGTCTACTTCGATAGTTGAAGATCTGAGGGTTTCCCTGAAAATAATGTTAATTCATCACATTTTCTAGGGTGGGGAAGGGCTGCTTGCACCAGAATTATCAGCCAAGATTCTGACCCCGTAGAATTCATTACTCCAATAACCAACCAAAATAACCAACCAAAAAGCTGGTTGACTGACAAAACTCTCTCGCCCTCACCCTAGCCCTCTCCCAACTTGGGAGAGGGAACCGGACAAAGATCTCCCCTCTCCCGCTCTGGGAGAGGGGTTGGGGGTGAGGGCGGTTCAGGCAATCACACATCTGGAATAATCGAGCGTCCACCAAATGTACAACGCAATTCTGCAAACCCTCGCGCCACTTGCCGAGGTTTAAGAATGACATTGACAGCCGTAGAAAACTCGGTTTGAATGATGCTGTGCTTTCTTTGGGGCACCGGCTTTTGGAGGATTTGCCCATCAATATACTCGCTAGCAGGCTTGGTTTCGGGTCGCTCTAGGAATTCCTCTAATGTGATGGGTTGAGATGGAGACTGTACCATTGGGGCTCTCTGAGAACAGAAGTTGGCTAGATCCTGTCCCAATTCTAGGAGATCGGCACATCTAAATTCAAAGATGAGTAAACTTAGTACAGCGATTTTCAATGTACAGCGATTTTCAATCCCATTAATAGTTCGTTCTTTAGCAAACGTTGGTTAGTTTCTAAGTAGATGGTTGTAATTAATTATCAAATAGAAGGGGGTCTGGGGCTTTTGCCCCCAGGAAGAGAGCG
>JAAURB010000076.1 GCA_012033335.1 Oscillatoriales cyanobacterium RM2_1_1 | reverse complement strand
TGAAGGGGGCACTGGCCCCCTTCCTGGGGCGAAGCCCCAGACCCCCCTTCCATTTAACAGTTAATGACAACTACCGACTTACTGGTTAATCCAACGGGTTAATCCAATTTTTTAGCAATTCCACAGTTAGCAATTTCACAGATATTAGTTTCACAGGTTGAGTGCAATGGTATTTAATTGGTTTCGCCGTCAATACGATCCGGAGAAGGATGCTGAAGCCGCGTCCGAAGAACTACCTGCCCAAACACCAAGGGAGAATCAGAAATCGCCTCAATCCTTCCCCACTAAACCACCCTCGTCCCCGCCCGAGACTCCTGTTGCCTCTCCAGAAGACTATCTGCAGTGGGCAAAAGCGGCTTATCAGACTATTCAGCAGCAACAAACCGCTGACGCTATCAGCGTTACGGAACAGTCTCCCGTAGAGCCACCCCCTGTAGAGCCCTTTAAGGGTGAGCAAACCAGGATTGAACAGTCTGCCTTAGATCCGTCTACTTTAGAGCCATCCGATTCAGAACCTAGCGCTAAACCGCCAGAACCCTTAACCGCCGCCGATCTTGAGAATGCTATTGCGGATACAGCCCAACCCTTGTTGGAACCGAGTGATTCATCTAAATCTTCTCAACCCCAGCTTGATGTTCCCGCAATCCCCCTGGCAACTGAAGTAGAATTGCCCTCAACGTCTGAGGCTAGTCGTGAACCCGCTCTGCTTGAAGTGTCCATGCTTGAACCCTCCCCAGAGCTTTCTCCAGATCAACTCACTGCCAGTCCTGAGGTCGATCCCCCATCCCCAACCCCGTTACCCCTGTGGGCAAGGGCTGAAGCTGAACGTCAAGCCCGAATTGAGCGGTTGAAACAGACGGCCCTAGAGGAACCCCAACCTGAACTCAGCCCAACCCCCGTCTCCTCGACACCCGAGATCCCCCTCACCTTTGACGAACAATTCCTCTGGTCAGCGGAGGTTCTAGCCAACCAGGGTCGCCGACCCGATCAAGTCTCCCTTGAGGAAATCACCTGGCTACAAAAGCTCTGGCAAGGGTTGGGACGCACCCGCCGCAGTCTCCTCAACCAGCTCAAATCCATTGTGGGTCAGGGGCCATTGAACCAGACGGCGGTGGAGGAGATTGAAGCCCTATTGCTTCAGGCCGATGTCGGAGTTGAGGCGACCGATACCATTGTTGAAGCTCTACAAGCTCGCCTGCGTCAGGAGGCCCTACCCCCGGAACAGGCGATCGCCTACCTCAAGCAGATTCTCCGGGATATTCTGGAGCAACCCTATCACAAGGGTTATTCTCCTACATTTGCTCCGGAGAAAGATACCTTGAATATTTGGTTGATCACCGGAGTAAACGGGGCTGGCAAAACCACAACCATTGGCAAAATTGCTCACCTTGCCCGCCAATCAGACTATCAATGTTTGATTGGGGCTGCCGATACTTTTCGGGCCGCAGCGGTAGAACAGGTGAAGGTTTGGGGACAGCGTAGCGGGGTTGACGTAATTGCCAATCCAGGTCAGAATACAGATCCGGCTGCGGTTGTATTCGATGCGATCGCCGCCGCTAGGGCTCGAAAGATCGATTTGCTCCTGGTCGATACGGCGGGTCGCCTCCAGAACAAAAAAAATCTGATGACAGAGCTGAGTAAAGTTCGTCGAGTGATTGACAAGCAAGCTGCAGATGCTAAAGTTGAGTCTCTCCTTGTGCTAGATTCAACTTTGGGTCAAAATGGCCTGCGTCAAGCAGAGGTCTTTGCCGAAGCTGCCCAACTCAGCGGCGTGATTTTGACCAAGCTAGATGGCACGGCAAAGGGAGGAGTCGCCCTGGCTGTCGTTCAACGCCTGGGTCTACCGATTCGCTTCATTGGGGTGGGGGAAAGCATTGAAGATCTGCGGCCTTTTTCCAGTTATGAGTTCATTGAGGCATTGTTGAGTGACTGAATCCCCATTATTATAGTGGGAACTTACAGGTAAATTCATAGAATGAATTCATAGAACAAGTTCGAAGCATAAGTTCGAAGAATAAGTTTAAAGCATAAGGCCCATAGATTAAGTTCATCAGTTTGATTCCCTTATCTGATTTCAGATCAATGCTTCTGTTTAAACCCGTATGACAGCGCTCCCCCTCCCCTCTAATCAATCCTCTGAGTTTCTAGCTCGGGCAAAAGCCGTAGAAGCTAGCCCGGTCAAGACCTTGAAAGAGTTAGTGGCCCGATTGCAGCGCGAGCAGCATGGGGTGAATGAGCTCCTGAGTTCTTTAGGATTTGCCCTTCGCAGTTTCAACAACCTGAACCAATTCCTGGAACTGACTCCCCTGGTGTCCAGTCGAGTCACCGATGCCGATGGGGGGGCCTTAATCTTACTAAAACCCAATGGTCAATTGCGCTTTCAGCGGTTGCATTGTCAAGATGGTCGCCAGTGCCAGGATATTCGGCAAGCCCTTGAGCTGGCAACCCGCAAAGTTTCTACCCAACCCTCTAATTCGATTGAGCATATTCCTCCTGGATTACTGCGCTCTTACATCTCTAATCTTGACCATCAGGTTAGCCACTTTTTGGGGCCGGAGGTGAAATTATTCGGTACACCAGTGCTCGTCAACAACGTGGAGCGGGGTAGGCTGTATGTGTTCAGTCACAATTCAACCTACCGCTGGACACCTACCCGCCAAAAATTGATGCGTCTGATTGCTGATCAGACAGCCGTAGCAATTTCTAATGATGAATTGGCAGTATCTCTTCGGGAAAAAGAACGCCTGGATCGGGAATTAGAAATTGGGGCAGAAATTCAACTCCGATTGTTGCCTCGCCAATGCCCGACGATTGAAGGAATTGATCTGGCCGCCAACTGTATTACTGCTGATCGGGTGGGGGGAGACTATTATGATTTTATTCCCTCAAATTTTGACCAACCGGGAAACCGCAGTAATCCTAAGGCCCATAACTCTAGAGGCATAATCAACAATCAACCCTGGGGAATTGTAATTGGAGATGTGATGGGCAAGGGGGTTCCGGCGGGGTTGATCATGACCATGACCCGAGGGATGCTACGGGCAGAAGTCCTGAATCGCCATTCTCCAGCCCGGATTTTGCAGCATTTGAATCGGGTGATGTATGCCGACCTGGAAACTTCTAGTCGCTTTGTCACCCTGTTTTACTCAGAGTATAATCCAGCCAGCCAAATCCTGTCCTATAGCAATGCGGCCCACAATCCCCCTTTGTTCTGGCAGGCTTCAAGTCGGACAATTCAACAACTTGATACTTTGGGGATGTTGATCGGCCTGGATGCAGATACCCGCTACTATGAGGCGCAAGTCCAACTCCGCTCAGGGGATACCATTCTTTACTACACCGATGGGGTAACAGATGCCGCTAACCAGAGGGGCGATCGCTTTGATGAGGAGCGGCTGCATACAACATTTCGTTGGGCTTGTGAAAACTGTCGTGGGTCTCAGGCCGTTTTAGATTATATTTTTCAAAAGGTGGATTATTTTGTTGGCCCTGGTAGTCACAACACGGATGATATGACCCTGGTAGTCATGCAAGTTCGGCCCGTCATACCTCAGGAGGATTACGATAACTATGATTGATACGTTGACCCATTACATGTTGAATCAGGATTTATGGAGTAGCGGGCATCGGGTTACTATAGATTATCTGGCGTTAACTCAACAGATTCTAGCCCAGCAAGTTACCACTAGCCTGGTTGATAATATTAAGGACACCTGGGATAGCTTGCTTGAAACCGGGCAACTCTGGGCATTTTTGATTGGATTGGGAGTGGGCTGGTGGATTCGGAGTATTCTGCCTTCGTAGGGAAAACCTGACAATCTGGCCCTGGGCTCTTGCCCTAGAAGGTCAATCCAGATTAGAAAGTAAGGATTAAGATCAAAGATTAAACATCATCTTTAAGATCTAAAACCAGAATTAAACACGATGGAATGATGGCAAAGACCTGGAGTGACCGGTTTGAGAAATCTCTGCATCCAGTGATTGCAGCCTTCAATGCCAGTATTGGTTTTGATATTGAGCTGATTGAGTATGATTTGACGGGTTCGATTGCCCACGCCAGGATGTTGGCTAAAGCTGGAATCATCTCACCCACCGAGGGGGAACGACTGGTTTCTGGCCTGGAGCAAATTCGCCGGGAGTATTGTCAGGGGGACTTTCAACCAGGAGTTGAAGCAGAGGACATTCACTTTGCCGTGGAGCGACGGCTGACTGAACTGGTTGGGGATGTGGGTAAAAAGCTCCATACCGGGCGATCGCGCAATGATCAGGTAGGTACGGATACTCGCCTGTATCTACGGGATCAGATTCATCAGATTCAGGGACAGCTATTAGACTTTCAAAGGGCGTTATTGACCCTGGCTGAGGCCAATGTTGAAACCTTAATTCCTGGATATACCCACCTCCAACGGGCCCAGCCCTTGAGCCTGGCCCATCATCTGCTGGCCTATAGGGAAATGGCCCAGCGGGATTGGGAGCGCCTGGCGGATGTCTATCGACGAGTCGATATCTCCCCGTTGGGGTGTGGAGCTCTGGCGGGGACTACCTTTCCGATTGATCGCCACTACAGCGCCGAATTATTGGGATTCAAGCACATCTATGCCAACAGTCTTGATGGGGTCAGCGATCGCGATTGGGCGATTGAATTTCTCTGTGCGGCGAGCTTGATCATGGTACACCTGAGTCGTCTGGCGGAGGAAGTAATTTTGTGGGCTTCTCAAGAATTTGGGTTTGTGGGCCTTAAGGATAGCTGTTCTACCGGATCGAGTATCATGCCCCAGAAGAAAAATCCTGATGTCCCTGAGCTAGTACGGGGTAAAACAGGCCGGGTCTTTGGTCACCTGCAGGGAATGCTGGTGATGATGAAAGCTCTGCCCCTGGCCTATAACAAGGATTTGCAAGAGGATAAGGAAGGACTATTTGATAGTGTCAAAACACTGAAAGGTTGCCTAGGGGCAATGACAATTCTGTTGCAGGAGGGTTTGGAGTTTCGCCCCCAGAGACTTTTGGAGGCTGTCAATGAGGATTTCTCCAATGCGACAGATGTGGCAGACTATCTCGCGGCTAAAGGCGTTCCTTTCCGGGAAGCTTATAACCTGGTGGGAAAAGTGGTCAAAACCTGTCTGGAACAGGAAAAACTTTTAAAAGATTTGAGTCTGGCAGACTGGCAAGCTCTCCATCCGGCCTTTTCAGAGGATATTTATCAGGCGATCGCCCCTCGGCAAGTGGTTGCGGCCCGCAATAGCTATGGCGGTACGGGCTTTGACCAGGTTAGAAGCGCTTTGGCCCTAGCTCAAAATCATTTACAGCAGTTGAGCAGTGAGCTTTAGTGCAAAAATAACGGTTTGAACGCGTTCAAAAAATCAAAAAACATTGACTTGTGCCTGAAGGGGAGTTTGAAAGGATATCGGGCAGCGCAGGTAAACTGAACTCACAGCGGAAATAAACGGGTTCTAAGCTGCGCCGTCCAATTTGTCGGGTAACCAATCCGATTTTTCAAAATATCCTCTGGCAGATTCCTCTGGCAGATTCCCCTCAAACTTCAGGTTCCATTCCTCCCGGTTTCAAAAAGGAGTAGCATTCTTAGAGATTATGTACGGAGATTGAAAGCTCAAGAACCATGAATCAGACTTGGTATTTAATCGGAAAACTTGGGGTAGCCCTTTTAATCGGGTGGTGGGCCCAAACTCAATCTGCCGTCGCCCAGACAGCCGATCTGAACTATGAACCGGTTGCAGATTACGATCTGGATGTGGGACTGTTTAACCTGTTTATCATCTTCTTTGTGACCTTAGGCCCTCTAAAAATTATTCCGGCTTTTATCTATCTCACGGAACATGCCGACCGCAAATTAAGACGGCAACTGGCCTTTCGCAGCGCTGCTATTTCTACGATAGTCATTCTCCTGGTTGCTATAATCGGCCAGAACACCTTGCGAGTCTGGAGAATCAATCTCTCTGCTTTAGCTATTGCAGGGGGAATTCTTCTGTTTGTGGTGGCTCTCAATATTGTCATGACCCAGTATACCCCTGCCATTGAAGGTGGATCCCCTGAAAAACCTGCCCTGCATCTGGCGATTGTACCTCTGGCTTTTCCAACAATTTTGCCCCCCTTTGGGATTGCCATTGCCCTGACTTTAGTCGTGTTGTCCCATCAGATTGAGATTGATTATATTGCTGTTTTGGGATTGCTGGTTCTGGTAATGGGACTAAACCTGGTCAGTATGCTAGCTGCCCGGGCCATTGTGAAAGTTCTCAAGCTGGTAATTCTAAGAATTTTGGGGTTTACTTTAGGGGTGATGCAGTTGGCTTTGGGCATTCAGTTTATTCTATTCGGTATCGAAATTGAAGTGTTATTTATCAATCACCTGTTGAATCGCTAGCAGAATGGGCTTAATCTTGTTGAAGATTTGAAATAGCCGGCCCGTCTGGTTTGGAGGGAAACATATCTCAGAGCTAAAGAAAAGCTGATCAGAACCCTGGATTACTCTCTCAGGTGTGATATTTGTGAAGCAAACATTAGCAAACCCTTTGCCCTGGTTAATAGGATAGGAAACTCAGAAGCATGACAACTGCAACATCTTCAGGGACTAATCAACCTTTATCATTTGAGCAACAGCTTGATCAGTCCCCTCTGACCCCTTCCATGTGGTTACTGTGGGGTCTGTCGGCGGGATTGATTGCCCTGGATGGGTTTGATTTTTTTATTATTGGCGTAGCCCTGCCATTCCTGCAGCGGGACTTCAACCTGAACTCGACTGAGGTGGGGGCGATCGCCGTGGCCGCCGTGGCAGGGTCTCTGGTGGGTTCCCTGACGTTGGGGCCCGTCACCGATAAAATTGGTCGTCAGATCATGTTGATTGTTGACGTTGTGATTTTCCTGGTGGCAACGGCAGGAACGGCCCTAGCCTGGAATGCGATTTCTCTGATCTGCTTTCGCTTTCTGGTGGGGATTGGGATTGGGGCAGACTATCCCATTAGCGTCTCCTACATCACCGAGAATGTTCCGGCTCGGCTGCGGGGGCGAATGGTGATTGGGGCATTTACCTTTCAGGCGATTGGGGCCTTAGTGGGAGCCTTGACCGGCCTGACGACCATTCATATTTTCGAGACCCTCTATCCAGATAATGCTCAACCGGCCATTCAGTATGCCTGGCGGTGCATGTTGGGGGTGGGGTTCATTCTGGCCATTGTTGTGGCCGTGATTCGAACCCGGTTTCAGCTTGAGAGCCCCCGTTACCATATCAGTCGAGGGGAATACAAAGAGGCTTCGGCATGTGCTTCCCAGCTTCTCGATCAGCCCGTGGAGATCACCCCTGAATCCGATCCTCCCCCTGAAACTGCCACCTTAAATTATGGCTCCCTGTTTGCTCCTGAGTACCGCAGGCGCACGATCCTGGCTTCACTCCCCTGGTTTTTGCAGGATATCGCAACCTATGGGATTGGGATTTTTACCCCGGTGATCATTGGGGCGATCGCCTTTACCCACAAAACGGACTTGATGGAACGGGAAATGGCCTCAGCCCAGGGTTCCGCCTTTGTGGATATCTTTCTGATCGTTGGATTTTTGATAGCGATCGCCTTGATTGAGAAATTGGGTCGGATCAGATTGCAAATTTCAGGCTTTTTAGGCATGGCAATCGGACTCTCGGTATTGGGAATTGCCAGTGTTTTGTCCAATTCAGGTCAGCCTAATATCGCCCTGACCTTTGCTGGATTTTTAATTTTTAACCTGATGATGAATGCGGGGCCCAATGCGACTACATTTCTATTGTCGGGGGAAGTTTTTCCCACAGCCATTCGGGCCAGTGGGGCAGGATTTGCGGCGGCCTTTGCCAAGGCTGGGGCGGTGTTGGGAACCTTTGTCTTGCCTATCTTGCAGAAATCCTGGGGTGTACCGAACTTGATGTTTATTCTGGCGGTGATTTGCATCGTTGCAGCGACGATGACTTACCTGTTTCAGATTGAAACGAGGGGACGGTCTCTAGACGCTATTGAGGATCAGATCCTGGGCGAGCCTGAGCTTCAACCCAAACTTGATCTCCCAACTTGATATCTAAACTTAATCTCCCAACTGAATCTATAGAATGTGGGCTGCTGTTCTACTCTATTGAATCCATAACCCCGAGCCAACTGTTTCACTAAGGACAATCTCCCATGAGATTGATCCGATTGGATGAACCTCTAACCCTATATCCTAGAACTAATTTTAGAGCCAACAATACTTATGAGCGATCCAATACCTACTCCCTCCGAGGATTTAAAAACCCTGAGCAATACCGAACTGGCTGCTATGCGAACCGAGCTGGCAGAACTCAGAACCGAGCTGGCTCAACAGCGAACGGGTCTGTCTGAAAAACGAACGGATCTGGCGGTTGACCGGACAGATTTGGCCGTCGAACGCAATGACCTGGCGGAAATCCGGACAGAACTGGCTCGGGAACGAACTCGAGCTGCCGAAGAACGCACCCTGATGGCCTGGGTGCGAACCTCCCTGTCAATGCTCAGTTTTGGCTTCGGGATTGATCGGTTTTTCAAATATATGGACAGAACCAAGACAGGAATTGGGGTAGATGCGATCACGGAAGAACGAGTGCTAGGGCTGAGTCTAATGTCCCTGGGTATCTTTGCCTTGGGTGCTGCTGTGATTGGTCACTGGCGTGCCCTGAAAAATATTGAGACTCAGGAATACAAATATGTGCCTGGGTGGTCTCAAGGGTTGACGGTGGCGATTGTACTGTTATTTGTGGGATTAGCCGCCTTTTTCCCGTTGGTGGTGAGCGGTTTGGATATGTCCGAAGTCTTCACCTTAAATAGCAAGGTATTGCAAACCCTCTCCACCATCACGATCTTTACGATCATGATCGCCATGGGCGTTCACACCCCGATTGACAATCTAAAAGCCCTATGGCTACAACCTGGATTGCCGGTTAGAGCGTTGTTATCCGCATTGGTGCTGTTTTCTGTGGGGACGGCCCTGATTGGCTATCTGCTTCATGTCCAACCGGCGACTGGAGCGGGACTGGCATTGCTAGCTGCGGCTCCGGGGGCTCCCCTTTTAACCCGACGGGTCACCATGGCTGGGGGAAATGTTGCCGTTGCGTCCAGTTTTCAGGTGACTCTGGCGACTTTGGCCGTCGTGACCACTCCACTAACATTATTGATTTTCGCGGCGATTTTTTCTCAGGTTCAAGAGAGTGGGGATTTTTTGGTTATTGCCAGGCAAGTGGTCAAGGCACAGTTTTTACCCCTGGGAATTGGGCTTTTGGTTCGTAAAATTGCTGGGGCTGAAGTCGAGGATGTCGGCAATTTGCTGGGCACAATTGTCAATACTCTGTTTGTAGTGTTGGTCGTATTTATGTTAGGGATTAGTTTTTATCTGGTACCAACGGTGAATCCCAGGGGATTGCTGGCGATCGCCCTGATTGTCGCTTTTGGCCTGACCTGTGGACATTTTTTGGGTGGGCCTGACTTTGCCACTCGTTCTTCAATTGCGGTGGGGACAATCGCCCGCAATGCTGGGTTGGCCCTATTTCTGGCGGCGGCCAATGGGGCCGGGCAGGCAATTCCCACGATTATTTCCTACATGATTGTGGGATTTGTGGTAGGAGTGCCCTACAACGTCTGGGTGAAAAAACAGATGAAGCAGGCGGGGGAAGTCGTCGTCGAGCCCGTAAGCGCTGTGGCGGTTTCCTGAGGAGTCGTGGACAGCTAGACCTATGATTGAGAGGCATGAGTAATCCATGGAATGGCTAGAATTTCTAGAAGATGGACTAGCAGATTTGGTTCAGGTTGGGCAATTTTTCCTGGAAGCCATTTCAGTTTACTGTGTGTTGGTGGGGGTGATCAAAACCCTGCAGCTTGCCCTACAGTCCCGCCGCCGAAAATACGATGAGATTTCCTTTACTCAAATTCGGTTACAACTGGGCCTATGGTTAGCACTGGCTCTAGAATTCCAGTTGGGTGCGGATATTCTCACAACAACCGTCGCCCCAACTACCGAAGATCTGGTTCGGTTAGGCATTATTGCCATAATTCGAACATTGTTGAACTACTTCTTGAATAAAGAATTAGAGCAGGAATATAAATTCAAAGAACAAACTGCAAAAGCACAAGCTTTGAAAGTACAGAAGTTTGAAGATTAAAAAGTTATTGATCAGCGGTATTGGAGCTATTAAGTCATGCGAGATCCTGAACCGATTAAAATCAATGTCCAGGCAGAACTGGCTAAAGAACGCAACCGGGCCGCTGAGGAGCGAACTCTGATGGCCTGGATTCGCACCTGTTTATCAATGATTAGTTTCGGGTTTGGAATTGATCGAATTGTCAGTGCCATTCTGTCTTTTCAGGAAGTTGCTGATACCGTTAATCCTCTGCGCCTATCTCGAATACTGGGATTGTCTTTTATCGGGTTGGGAGTCTTTGCCATGCTGGCTGCGTCGATTGATCATCAACGGGAATTACGGCATATTCAGCACAGTGGAGACTATCTGTACAATCCCCGGATTTCTCTAGGATTGACAGTTGCGATCGCCATGGTTGTTATTGGTACCCTGGCATTCTTGGGAATTTTATTAAAAGGTTCTTTTTAGGTTAGCAATTTTTAGCGCAAATAAAAGTTCTTACAATCCTACAACGTTAATGCCTTTTGAATGCCTTAAAACCTGACTTTTTCTCAGGCTATTTCCCTGAGAACTTTGCACGAGGATTTTGCACTTAGGTTGTCATCACCTATTACTCTAATTTTTACCTGTTACCTATCCTTTAAAGATGAATGCTAATATCTCCCCCAAACCCACGAACATCACAACCGAACTGGCTAAAGAACGCAACCGAGCCGCTTCTGAACGAACTCTGACTGCATGGATCCAAAATTGTATTGTCATTATTGGATTTGGCTTTGGATTCGATCAGATTTATGCTGCGGTCAATGTTGCCTTTCCCAAAACAATTGCTAAAAGTGATCTGTTCTTCGCCCGTTCCTTAGGGATGACCATTGTCTTCCTGGGAGTCGTGCTATTGATTATGGCAATTATTGAGTACCCCCTCAGACTCCGCTCCATTAACCGGGATCATTATATCTATCGACCTGCCTATCCCTACAGTGGATTGATTATTGCCGGGATTGTCATATTCGGTTTGATCGCCCAGGTGATAGTGTTCGTCAATGCCTATGATCTATTCTCTAAATAATTACCTCAAATTCCTGATCGCCTTCATCAACTTGCAGGCGATCGCACCCCTGCACTTCCAAAAGGGCAATCCCAGTTTCATTGGCTTGATAAACTTCTAGCTCTGCACTCAATGGAGCCTCAAACATCAACCGTTCTCCTGAAAAAACCACCCGTTCAAAGTACCAATTTTCAATATTAATAATTCGGACAATCTGTACTTTTTGAGTTTGATTGAAGTAGCAACAAAGAATTTTATTGCTGTAGCCTTGAGGCAAGCGATCCAGCAGTAGAGTCATTTTTCTATTTCCTATTACGTGTTTCTATGAGATTTTCATGGAATAGACTTAGAAGAAAGCCACATTTGCAAAGTTGTCAGTCTGCTCAGAAATAAGCCGGAGCATTTTGATTTGGTCAAAATTCCTGGGTATCGGAAGCAAATCATGTTAACTTTCACCGGGTATACAAGCTTACTAAACACCCCAATGAATCAGCCTCCCACCTTAACCCAACTTATGGATATGATCTAGCTTGCGATCCCCGCTTAAGACTATTGTCTATTGTTCCCCTTATCACCCATTAACTCGTCTCAGGTAGGATCTTAAATCAGATCAGTCACAGAGATGGAAAAATCAAATCAGTTATAGGAATTGAAGTTCACCAAACCGGCTTTACTTAACCTGCTGTTTACCTTGATCCTTGTCCAAAGATTGATGTTCTCTGTGAGAACCTGTTCAAAATCAAGCACTATTTTAACGGGCTTTTCCGAAAGCGACAAGGCAAACTAACTTTAAGCAATATCCTTGTTCAAACAGTTCATGCAAAATTGATAAATTTGGCAAATTTGACGCTACAACTCCCTCAACCTCAACCTCAACCTCAACCTCAACAGGAATGATAAAATCCCCGCCAAATTAAACCTTGATCAGACTTTGGTTTTCTTCTTTCCAAAGATAGATTGGTTATGGTTTCATCAAAACCGACTTCGGTTAAATTGTACTTGTTAAATTATGCTTTAATTGTTCTCCTATCAACCTACAAAATTGCTGAATTGGTCAAATAAACTGGCCAAAACTGTATTTGAAAACAGAAATCCTTCCGGGTCGGTTAAGCAGATTCTACCTGAGAAACCCGGTCGCTTTGCAGTAGTTATCAATACTGTTTTATCGTTTTCTTTATTATTTTCGATCCCGGCTTGACTCTCTGACTCAATCTCTGATTCAATCTCTGAGAATTCGACCCAACCCTTTTGAAGATAGGGTTCTAGGCCGTTTAGTACCATCTCAACTGTTTTTTCGCCAAAATTTTTAGCGAGATCCATCAGGTTTAACCCATCAGATAGCCGGAGCCCCAACATCAAAGTCTCTAGCAAACTTTCCTGGGGTGAATCCACCCATTCTGCCCCATTGGGTTGATTCCGTTGAGTGCCCTGTTGGGATGGGCCGTTCGCCACCCACTCAAAGTAGAGTTGGGATTTGCGGGGGCGAGTGAATCGATATCCTCCCTGATAACTTGCGGCCCCCATACCAAACCCGTAATAGGGTTGCCGATGCCAGTAAACCAGATTGTGACGGCAACTATAGCCCGGTCTGGCGTAGTTGGAGATTTCATAGTGTTGGTAGCCTGCCTGGGTGAAGGTGGCTTGAGCTAAACGATACATTTGAGCCGTGGCCCAATCACTAGGCAGAGGGGTTTTTCCCGGTTGATAAAACCGCCCAAAGGCTGTCACGGGTTCTACAATCAGGTCATAATGGGACAGATGGGTTGGAGCCAGAGCTAGGGCTTTTTCTAGGGATTCCTGCCAGTGGTCAGGGGTTTGCCTGGGGAGCCCCGATATCAAATCAATGCTGAAGTTCTTCACCCCGACCTGATGCACCATGTCCAGGGCCGTGTAAATTTCCCTGACGTTATGGGAACGACCACAGAGGGCCAGCAACTCATCCTGAAACGCTTGTACCCCCAGACTCACCCGATTGATGCCTCCCTGGGCAAATCCTGCGAGTTTCTCCTGATCAAATGTTCCGGGATCCATTTCGATGGATATTTCAGCCCCGGCCCCAATTCCCAGGTGTTGATCCAGGGTGGCTAAAATCTGGTGCAATTGCCTGACCGAAATCAGGGAAGGGGTACCGCCCCCAAAAAACACAGTATCCAGGGGTAGGATGTCATGGGTGGCCGTGGCCACACTCTGAACAATCTCCTGACACAACACATCGACATAGTGCTGAATCAGGTCAAAGTTCTCCCCATGGCGGCGATCGCCCACCACAAACACCGCAAAGTCACAGTAATAACAACGGCGGCGACAGAATGGAATATGAAGATAGGCCGATTTTGGGACGGGAAATGGCGAGGAAGTCAAAGGATTCGTCAAAAGAGTCAAGGATGAAACGTAGTGTGTTGACCATTTTAGCGGTTGTCATCGGATTACCACTCTTTCACTTGGGCTGTGTGAACCATGGGCAATCTAATTCTTCGCCATCGGAATCAGAACAATCTCAACCTGAAATTCAGGGAAATGCCAGCTCAAATTCCCAGTTAGATTCCCAGTTAAATTCCAACTCGAATTCAACTTCTAGCCTGGATTTAGACGCAAAGCTAGACCCAAACTCATCGTTCAATCTATTCCTGAAAAATCCAGAAAAGCTGGTCTATGATCCAACCCGTTCCCAATCTCGATCTATCTTAAATCCCCTACGCCAAACCCCAGAAGAAATGGCGTTTTATGCCCGAAGCATTGCGATTCGCAAGAAACTCGCTGCTGAAGATCTGGCGGAGGCTGATATTTGGTGGCGACGAGTCAAACTTGGGGATCCTCACAAATATTTGTTGCCCATTATTCTGGCGCGATTGAGCTTACAAAATATTCCCAATCAACCCTTCAGTGACCCTAAAAGTATGGCGAAAACCTGGAACGTTCTGGCTAACTTAGACCGGGACAAACCAGATTTGTACCACTTTCGGAGTCCCCTGGATGTCAGAATTTTCTTTCTCTTTCAAGAAACCCTGCCGGATGAAGTCAAAACCGCCTATCGTCAGCAGTTGGAACCCCCTAAAGTTCTGGAATGGACAGAGGGAGGCACTGAAATCACATGTTCATGCATCGGGCTTCCGGGCTGGCCCTGATGGATGGCAGCGGCTTGCCCATGGAGGATCCCGCCACCTCCGCCACGAACGAAGCCTGGCTCCGGGCTGAGCTGAATAAATTTCTCACCCTGGGCCAGGGAGAATTTCACTCCTCGATTTACTACGGCTACAGCATCAGCGGCCTTTTGGATCTCTACGACTTTGCCCAAAACCCTGAGCTCAAAAAACTGGCTCAAGGGCTACTGGACTGGTTTGCCCTCAACATGGCCCTGCGGCTGAGTTGGGGCACGGCGGGGGGAGCAGAAAGTCGGGGATTTGACCGCAATACCTGGGACAGCGGCTTAACAGCGGTGGCCTGGCAATGGTGGGGCCCAAATCCAGTAAACCATGATGCAGTCAAGACTTCCGGTAAGTTGACGGCTGCCGATCAAGAACGGGTCAATCGAATGAATAAAAAACATGCCTGGTTAGCCCTCCCTGCTGGCTTGAGCTCCTATCGACCGCCAGAAATCCTCCGGGCAATCGCCCACAAACAAATTCCCCTGCCCTTTGAAGCTCAAATCAGTCATCCCGCCTACTACAGCTATAGTGCCAGCAACCAGCTCTGGGAAACATTCTATGTGACACCCGATTACAGTTTGGGGACATTACTGGAGCCGAGTCGTAGCTATCAGGTACAGGGAACCATTCGGGCTCAGTATGCCACTTACAAATTAGTTGTTCCCGATCCCCAGGGAAGACAGAACTCGGTGATTAATCTCGGGGGAACTTACCATACTCCCCTAGCCACAGGTCGTAGTCCGGCGGATCAACTGGTACAGAAGCGGGGAGCCGTGATTTTTCAGTCTATTCTGAATCCTGAAGACCTGGCAGCGGGGGTTCCGCCCCGTTCTACGCTGGTTTTGCCTGAAGGTCTGGGTGAACCCCAACGGTATCGGGATTGGTATATCTGGAGAATCAATAATATCTGGCTCTGTGCCAGGGTTTGGGCGGATCAGGTGGAGTGGCAAGCCTTATCCCATGAGAATCAACCCGTAGTCACCTCCAGGGATTTGCAGTTTGCTGGGTTAGTCGCCACTGGGGAAAAAATCGCCTGGATCAGCGATATTGCGGCGGTATCGGACTATCCTGATTTGCAGCGGCTAACTGAACGTTTGACTGAAGGTTCAGGTGAAAGTTCAACTTCGGGACTAGATCAAGAATCCAATCCTGTAATCAATCCTGTCAAAGTTGATGATAGCCAGTGGGACACCCAGGAAAAATTAACCTACCAAAGTCTGGCCGGGGACACCATTTCTCTAACTTACAATCCCCAGGGTGCGATTGGCACAGCAGAGATTAACCATCAGCCCAGGGTGTTAAAAAATTGGCCCGTGATTCAGAGTCCCTATATTCAACTCCCCCTCAATAGTGGCCTGCTGACGGTCACCAATCCCCAAATGACTCATCAATGGCAACTACAAGGAAGCTTAACCGGGCCAAAATGGATTGTGCAAGACGGAAGTTGATGGACTTTATGCAAAGCGAACATTTTATACCAGTGAAAACCAGAGTGAGAGAATACAAAACAAACCAGTAGAGTCATGGCAATTGATGCAAAGGTTCCTGACTAAAGACTTGAGGTGTAGTTAGAGTGATCCAATTAATACCGGGGTTTGTAGCGCAGTTGGGAGAAAGTTAGGCTGACTACGGTTCCAGAAGTAGTATCAAAATGAATTGCAGCCCGTAATTGCTTGGAGAGAATTTTAACTAATTTCAGCCCCAGGGAAGGGGAGTTTTCCCAGTTCAATTCTGCAGGAATTCCAACTCCATTATCCCGGATTGTCAAATGGATTTTTTGTTGATCATCTTGATATAATTCAATCTGAACTTTTCCAGACTGACGATTGGGAAAAGCATGTTTGAATGAGTTTGTGACCAGTTCATTGATGATCAGACCACAGGGAATCGCCGTTTCTAGATTGAGCTGAATCGACTCCACTTGAATGATGGGCTCAATTGTCCCCGCCTCCTCCAGGGAGAAGAAAATATTTTCAACCAGACGATGAATATAATCCCCAAAATTAACCTGTCCCAGGTTATCTGATTGATAAAGCTGCTCATGGACTAAAGCCATGCTTCTAATTCGATTCTGGCTTTCTTCAAATAGGTGAAGCAAGTGTTCATCTTCAATGGAGTCAGATTGCAAATCTAGCAAATTTGAAACAATATGAAGATTATTTTTAACCCGGTGGTGAATCTCTTTTAGCAATATTTCCTTTTCCTGAAGGGCAGACTGAATTTGTTCTTCAGAACGTTTGCGATCAGTAATATCTGCAGAAATTCCAGACACTCGATACACTCGCCCATCCTCATCTTTAACTGGAAATGCTTGGTCATAAATCCAGCGGATTTCACCATCAGGTTTGACGATTCTGTACTTCGTTTCACATTTGTCCTGGAGGCGACGTTCCAGGTAAATCATGACAATATCCTGATCGTCGGGGTGAATCGTTTCTAAGAATGCTTGGGGAGAACGATATAGCTCCCGCCGAGGTCGTCCCCAGATACTTTCATAGGCAGGCGAAACATAGACCATTCGTTGAAGTTGGGGATCACTCATCCATAAAACGCTCTCAATATTTTCCGTGAGTTGTCGGAATAATTCTTCATTTTGTCGGAGGGCAATTTCAGTTTCTGTATGGTCATAAGCTTCCATGGCTAGAGAGATCATGTGAGCTAAGTAAGCGGCAAAGTTTTGTTCTTCTAGTTTCCATATTCTGGCGGAATTGAGATGCTCTAAATGCAAAATCCCCAAAGTAATTTCCCCTGAAGAAATAGGAATATCCAGAATCGCAAAGGGTGGAAAAGAATAATTTGACCGGTTCAAACTTAAAGCCAGACAGTCTGCGTTGTATTCATGGGTTCGAGCATCAACCCCAAAAACGGCAGAATTTTCCTCAAGCCGCTGAAAGTATAGGGGATATTCTGCAATGGTTTGAGTTGTACCAGAGCTATGGCTGCGAGTTGTCAGGCAATAGAGATCAGAACAATTGACCTGGGAATGATCAATGTTATAAAGCCAGATACTCACCTGCTCCACATCCAGGGTATGGGCCGCTAACTGAGTAATTTTTTGCAGGGCATTTTCTAGATTTCCCTGATAAATTTCTGAATACTTAGACAACTCCATCATTACCATTTGTTGAAGTTGTAGATGATATTGATTCATTTCTTTCTCAATCTCAGCCTGTTTCCTCAGGGTAATATCCAAACCCGTCAATAGAATACAATTCTGCTCATTCAGGGCAATCATTTCTCCCAAAAATTCTATGGCTAAGGGTTGCCCAAATTGGGTTTGGAATTGAAATTCCCGATTCAAGGCTGAACGATCTGTTTTGAATTGCTCAAAAAGTTGCCGCCATCGTTCAGGCTCCAGGCAGATATTCAGCTCTCCAAACTTCTCACCTATCACCTGATCTTTTTCATAGCCAAAAATCTGGATGAAGCTCTGGTTGACATCGATAAGTCGCTGTTCCTCAAAGCTAATAATCATTGAAATAATCGGAGAATTTCGAAATGCTTTTTCAAACTTTGTTTCAGACAACTGCAGTTGTAGATTACGCTGTTCAACCCGCAATTCTAACGTTTGATTGACCTGTTCGAGCTGATTAAAGGTTTCTAATAAACGCTGGGCCATTTGATGAAATGAGCGGGATAAACTATCCAATTCTTGAATCGCTAACTTCGGAGCACTAGACTGCAAATCCCACTCAATCAGGGATTCTAAATCAGCCTGTTGGGTAATTTCTGCAGCGGAGCAGGCCGAGGCGATCGCCTGAGTCGTTTGATTTAATCTCTGGATCGGGCGGGTAATCCAACGGGAGATTAAAATTCCCAGATAGATGGCAATGCCCAGAGCCAGTAAGCTCAGCAATGTAGCCTTTCGCAACTGGTCATAAACGACCCCCATGAATTGGGATTCTGGCAACACAACAACAATTTGCCAGTCCAAACCCAGTTGATCCTGCCAGGGAAGCACTTGGATAAAATAGTCCCGTTGATCCACTCGAAATCCAGTCATTTGATTCGCTAGATCTGGGGAGGATCGATTGGCATTCTGGTTTGAGTCATTCTGCTGCAAAAAATTAGCGGCTTCCCGAATTAAAGGATCAGAACTGGCGGTGGCTTGAATCCGCTGGAACTCCTCAGGAGTAGATTGAGAAGCCGGTTGAGACATGGGTTGAGACATGGGTTGAAAAATAGACCCTTCCCCTGAACTCGCCACCAATAACCCCGACGGCTCGATAATGAACACGACTCCCCCTTGAATCTCCGGCACCTGACGTAAAAATCTAGAAAGATCGGTAAGGGTTTGATCCACTCCAAAAACCCCAACTAGGGCTTGATTGGCATCATACAGGGGCAAGCTAGCAGAAATCGCCAGGATCCCAGGTCGCCCGTCCCATTGATAAATCTCACTCCAGACCGGTTGACCGGCCTCAACGGCATCTTGATACCAGGCTTCCCGGCGGTGATCGTAGGGGTACCGTTGCAGGACTTTGACGGGATTTCCCTGGGCATCGGCCTGATATTCCTTCAGGGTTCCCGAGTCTGGCCCGATCATCAAGTCCAACCCAAAACTCCCATCGGGCTTCCGTTCGGCCCCCACCAATTCCCCCCCTGGCGTGCCAAAATTGACGTAGCTGACATTAAACTGTTGAATCTGTTGCCAGAACCAACGGCCCAGTTCCTCAGGATTCTGGGGATCGACTAATCCGGCGGCGATCGCCCCTTGATTAATTTGGTTAATCAACTGAGGGGGCTCCAGGTAAGCCTCCAGATGATTGGCAACCTGTAAACTGACTTTGCGACTGAGGTCAAAGGCAAAGGATTTAGCGACTTGCTCTCCATTTCGGAGAAATAAAAACTCTATCATCCCATCAAAACTGCAATCGGTAGGATGAGAGCTGTGATCATCACCCAGCTCAGGGAAAGCTGAAGTTTTGGCCTCAAGGGGGTGGGGAATTTGGGTGACATTCAGGGTTCTATCGGGATTCTCTAATTCTTCTCTTCAGTTTACTAATCGGGCGGGTTCCTGCTTAAGGCGGAATAAGCGGAATAATTCGGGCTCAATTTTTTGCTCCCCTAGCTATCCCCTAAAGTTTTTCCACTGACGGTTGTCAGTTCCGACCATTTATCGCTATACTAACTAAAGAACGACGCGGGGTAGAGCAGTCTGGTAGCTCGTCGGGCTCATAACCCGAAGGTCAGTGGTTCAAATCCGCTCCCCGCCATTTTATGTCCCAAACCCTTAAAATCTTTGTAGGCGACTCCTGCAGAGATTTTGAGGTCTTGGGATTGTTATTTTCCCAATGTTAATTCATAGCAATCCTCAACGATTTGGGAAACGATCTGTGAAATGGGGTGAAGGGGGAAATGTTGCTTTCCGGGGACGAAGTCTCCAAATCTCGCTCTCAATTTTTCCATCATGGATTTAGGACTGCTATGTCGGGCGAGCTGTCCGGGAGGAATGGAAAAGCTCAACGCTTTAAAAATCTGTTGGGGACAGTTTTCAAGCCATTATTTGAGGTGTAAAGCTAGATTCTAGAGAATTTTTTCAGATGTAGAACAAACTCTGAAACTAGAGGCAATAGCATTCATCACTAGCCCAGAGTTTTAGAGGGATCATCCCCCATCCATCGGAATGAAGACCAGAGATGAATTTGGCATGTCAGGCGGCAAGTTAACACAGACGGCTGAGAACATAGTCGGACAGTTCTACCAAAGTCTGACGGGAATCAGAAGCGGGAAGCTGAGTCAGGCCGTCGAGGGCTCGTTGAGCGTGTTGGGCTGCAAGTTCCCGAGATCGCCCAATGCCGGAGCTATTCATAATCAGCGCGATCGCCTGATCCAAGTCACCGTCTTGGGCAAATTCCCGTTCGATCAATACCTCCAAATGGGGCTCCTCTTCCAGGGCATAAAGCACGGGTGCGGTCAAATTTCCACTCTTCAAGTCAGAAACTGCCGGTTTTCCCAGGGTTTTAGTTGATCCAGTGAAGTCGAGAATATCATCAACAATTTGAAAGGCCAGACCGATGTTACATCCGTACTGATATAAATCCTCCGACAAATCGGTTGAAACCCCACTGAGAACCCCTGCGGCCTTAGAGCTATTGGCAATTAAAGAGGCTGTTTTGTAGTAGCTTTTTTGTAAATAAGCATCAATGGATAATCCAGTATCAAATCGATTCAACCCCTGTTGGATCTCTCCCTCTGCCAGATCCATGATCACCTGAGACAGCAATTTGACCACCTCCAGGTTATCTAAATTAGCCAGGTACCAGGAGGACTGGGCAAACAGAAAATCCCCCGCCAGCACCGCCACTCGATTGCTGAAGAGGCTATGAACGGTGGGAATGCCTCGACGCAATTCTGATTCATCAACGACATCATCGTGAACCAGGCTAGCGGTGTGAATCATCTCGGTGATTTCCGCCAGACGACGATGCTTCAGGGTAAGGTCGGAATTCTGCATTGTTGCCCGTGAGATCAATAAAACAATCGCCGGGCGAACCTGCTTCCCGTGGACTGTGAACAGATGCTCTGCCGCAGCATACAGGATGGGGTGTCGAGCCCCTACAAGTTGCTTGAGATTCTCTGTTAAGAGCTGTAGATCGTTTTCAACGGGAGAGAAAAGGGAAGTTTTAGCAGTCATGGATTAAACTCGCTTCAGCAGCAGGGATTTAACAAAATTTTACAAATTATAGATTTATTCTAAGCTAAGCTTCTGCCTTTATGGAAGCCAACTGCGATCAGAAGTCTGAAAGTAACCTTAAAAGCAGATTGAAAAGGACTTTGAAAGATGACATTAAAACAATCGCTTTTGAAACAGGGACTTTGAGAAAATATTTGAGCAGAAAATCTGAGAAATTTTAAAAAGAGTGCTAAAAAACTTCATAACTCTCAAAATCCTATGCTACTCTAGATCTTAGAAGTTAAAACACCCAAATAATTACATCTGGGGCAAAGCAGACCGATAGATAGTAGCTTGTGCATCAAGTCCTGTAGATTAAGTCTCCTGGATTGGTTTTAGAGATAACACAGGCTTCTAGGTCTGGGATCAATAAGATTCTCAAGCGGTTGAGATGCTTGCTTAGGGTTAAGCATTACGGTAGGCTACTCGATAGTTTACTACCCGATGGCTCAAATGTGATGGTTCGAAACCAGTAAGCTTTGAACGGCGAGCTTTGAACCTAAAGTGGTAATCGAGATTTAAAGACCGAAAGTTAAGCCTGGCTTCAATTGCAGCTTGACCTTTAAATCGAAGCTTTGGTTTAATGCGGGTTGTATTCTTGCAAGTTTATGGAAGGACTGTTCAGGGTACCTGACTCTTTTCTACTGGCTTTTTTTTGGAAAGCTAGACATTGGGTGTTGTTTGGCTTCTAACCCTACTCCTCTTTACACTCTGGTGATGTAATGTTATATCTCGAAGCTCCTCTCTTAATTCCCCTATTAGCCGCTGTCTATTTGCTGATTGTTCGTCTGCTGCTAATTGTTGCCGAACGAACCGCAAAATTATCTCAGTTGAGCTCAGGCTCTAACGCTGCTTTTCCTGACTTTTTATCTGATTTAAGGGTTGAAGGGAACGAAGGAATTTAGTTCAGGTCTGGGAAATTAATCTCTAGTTTAGAGGTTGGGTTGAGTTTACAAAGCCCAACCTCTAAGCTGTTTTGAGCGATGAATTCTATAAACTTTTCCAAAAGCCCTTCTAAAAGTCCTGTTAAAAGCCCTCTGAACACCCCCAGGTCAAGCCAAAATCACATAAACACGCGGTGCTGCAGGCTTGGCATTTGGAGACGGATTTGCTCAAGGCGAGAGGGCTGAATTTCGGCGATCGCGCCCCTGGTTGGTCTCCAGCATCCGCCAGGATCATACCCCAGGGATCGATGATCATGGCATGGCCGTGGGTGTAGCGCCGACCATAGTGACAGCCAGTTTGGGCCGGAGCAATCACATGGCAGGTATTTTCAATTGCCCTGGCCCGTAAAAGGATTTCCCAGTGATCTTTTCCGGTATAAGCGGTGAACGCGGCTGGAACAAATAGCACCTCTGCCCCTTTATCAGATAGATGGCGATAGAGCTCAGGAAAGCGAACGTCATAGCAGACTGAGAGACCCAGGTTGCCGAGTTGCTCAGAGGGATAGACCGGAGGGAATTGCTGTCCCGCCCTGACCGTGCTGGATTCCTGGTAAGTATTGCCATCGGGAAGATTGACATCAAACAAATGCACCTTCTGGTAACGAGCCAGTTCATTGCCATTGGCATCGACCAGCAGGGCTGTATTGTAGACCTTGCCTTCTCCGGCTGGAACTGGAAACCCTCCAGCCAAGAGCATTACTTGAAATCGTTGGGCGACTCGTCGGAGAAATTCTTCGGTGTTCTGGGCGATCGCCTCAGCTTGAGCTAGTTTTTCCACCTCTTCCCCCATAAAGGGAAAGTTCTCAGGCAAGCCGACTAGTTCAGCCCCCTGGCGCACGGCTAGGTCAATCAGTTCCTCTGCTTCAGCCAGGTTCTTCTGAAGATCTGGCAAGCTTGTCATTTGAATCGCAGCGGCAACATACGGTCTCATAGATACTTCGTTCTTCTCTAATTCGTTTCTAATTCGTTCTTCTCTAAAACCAGAAATTACTCTAAGGAACATCCATCGAATAAACTGAAAATCCTGTGGTGCAGATATTCTGTGGTGTAGATATATACCTGCTGGGAAACAGGCAGGACGGCTGAATCAATAACTGAATCAATAATAGCCGCCAGGGAAAAGTCTCGCCGGGAACCGTTCATTCCCCGTCAAGCCTACCCCCTGGCGCTCTGATTGAATTCCCAGTCGAGTTTTACAATGGATGGAACAACAGATCAGGGAAAAAGCGATTAAACTCAATCAAAATCCCAGCCGTAATGGCCATCCAAACTGCAGCTAAAACAGGCGCACTTGAAAGATATCGGGACAGTCCTTGCATAGAAAGATCTCCAACTAAATAAACAAACTCAAAATTCTAAAGGGATCTGACAACAGAAAAATCTCCGTTATTCAACCCTTCCCTAACGAGGTGAAACCGTAATTTCATTGTCCTTGGCAAACATTTGCCCAGAAGTCCATTCCTTTAAAGCCAGAGCAGGCCAGGCAAAACCACTGAGCATAAACTTGACTGCTGCTGGAACATCAATGATGATCTCTTTATCCCTTGGATCTTTGGCTGCTTTAGCGGCCTGGATATAAGCCCGACCGACCCAACCAATCCATCCAGCAATATAAAGAAACAGAATACTGGGAATCAAAAACTCTCCAGCATGGGCCAGATTGCCATCAACAATCAGATGGGGGAGTCCATCTTCGCCACAAAGAGCCTGGGAATAGCGCTCGAATCTGGCTTTGGCCTGCCCTGGATTAGCACTGTCCGCAATCGAAGTCTTGGCCCGCTGTTGAAAGGCGGGGGACTTGGAGCAAGGGGTCAAATTATAAGCTGAAGCCGCAGGCACACAGCTTACCCAAAGACCAATAGCTAAAACTAAAGCCAACAATCGTCCCATAGAATTGCTTCCTTCCGTTACAAAACAATAAGTTTTATGTACAATTATTTCAGACAGCTCGATAGAAACTACCTGATGTTTCTGAGCACAGCACTTGACATCCTTGTAAATCTTCCCCAATTTAGCTTTCAAGCGAGTTGGGGATTTTTTTGGTCTGACCCAAAGGACTTGAGTCTGAAACCAGAATGTTACAACTTTTTTGAACTGCTGGACAAGCAGATTAAGCTTTAAAGTATGGCTCAACCGTCTCGTCAGATCTACCGGTAATCTATCAGTAATCTATCAGTAAATTGATCAGTCAATGGCAGTCCTGCTAGCAATTGAAACAAGTTGTGATGAAACTGGGGTAGCGATTGTAAAAAATCGTAAAGTTTTGAGTAACGTTCTGGCCTCCCAGATTCAGGTTCATCGCCAGTATGGGGGAGTTGTACCCGAGATTGCCTCCCGAGAACATCTGACTATCCTGAATTCGCTAATTGATCAAGCCCAACACATTGCAGAAGTGGACTGGTCAGATATTGATGGGGTTGCGGCCACCTGCGCTCCAGGACTGGTGGGAGCCTTGTTTATTGGGATGTCTGCTGCTAAGACTCTGGCCTTGGTTCATCAGAAGCCATTTTTAGGGGTGCATCATCTAGAGGGCCATATCTATGCCAGCTATCTCAACCAACCCGAACTGCAGCCTCCCTTTCTCTGTCTTTTGGTTTCTGGAGGGCACACTAGCCTGATTCGGGTTCAGGATTGTGGCGATTACCAAACCCTGGGTCAAACCCTGGATGATGCCGCCGGAGAAGCCTTTGATAAAGTGGCTCGGTTACTGAACCTGGGGTATCCTGGTGGCCCAATCATCGATCAACTAGCAACTCGAGGCAATGCTCAAGCCTTTGCCCTGCCAGAGGGTCGGATCTCGCAGGCTGATGGCACCTTTCATCCCTACCATTCGAGTTTTAGTGGACTCAAAACCTCGGTTTTGCGATTGGTACAGAAGTTGCAGTATCAATCGGATAGACTGCCGATTGCAGATATCGCAGCCAGCTTCCAGGAAACTGTGGCTCGGAGCCTGACCAAACGGGCGATCGCCTGTGCTCTGGATTATGGTTTGGATAGGATTGCTATTGGTGGCGGAGTTGCAGCCAATAGCGGCTTGAGATCCCACCTGCAAGCAGCAGCAACTGCTCACAATCTCCAGGTTCTGTTTCCGCCCTTGAAGTTCTGTACCGACAACGCCGCGATGATTGCCTGTGCGGCAGCAGATCACCTGGATCGAGGTCACATTTCTTCCCTGGATCTAGGGGTTTATTCCCGGATGAAGCTAGAGGATGTTATGCAGCTTTATTTATAGCGGTTTTCATAATTATCAGGAGCGATAGCAGCAATCAGCGAACCAGTTTTCGATGTCGGTTGCGGAAGCTTGTTTAAAGGCTGTTTCGATAGCGTTACTTAAGGCTTGATAACTGCGTGCTTCAAGTGTTTTGAGAATCGACTTGACCTTCGACCAAAAGTTTTCGGCGTTGCTGAATGATGCAATGAATCATTGCGGAATCGGGACATCCCAGAATTTGAGGTAATGAAGTAGCAACCGAATCGAGTGCTTCAGCATTTCTACGGATTTGGAATAACAGAGCGTCTTGCG
>JAAURB010000006.1 GCA_012033335.1 Oscillatoriales cyanobacterium RM2_1_1 | reverse complement strand
CGACCCAATGCACCTGCAAGCCGGCCAGCGCCTTGGCGTATTCGGCCACGTCGTCGTCGATCAGTACGTCGTCGATGATGAGATTGTTGCCGGCATGCGCCATCGCCGCCATCGCCGCCATCAGGTAATGGGGGAATAACCGGTAGAGTAATAGGGTCAACCTGCAGAACAAAGCGAGTTTCAATAGAATCTGTACCATCGTCAGCAGCTACAGACACCTCAAATGTTCCAGCATTGACTGGCGCACCGATAATGATGCCTGTTGCCTCGTCAATCTCCAGATCTTGAGGCAAGCCCGTTGCCGTGAAAGTGAGGGCATCGTCGTTGGCATCACTAAAGAAGGAACTGACATCGAGGAAATAGCCAAAGTTGACGACGGCATTTTGGGCTGGAATGTCTCCATCGACAACAGGGGGAAGATTTGGGCCGACAATATCAATGCTGGCCACTGCGATTTCGCTGCTAAAAGCGGTGCTGCCTCCATTACCTGTGGTATCAGCAAGATCACCTTCCTGACCGTAGGTGCCATCCCAGAGCCGGAAGGAAACTCCTTGCTCAATGGTTCCAGTAAAACCAGCATTGGCAATGAACCGGATCTCGGCACTGGCACTCAAGAGGAAAGCTTGCGTTTGAGATACTGCACCAAAGGCAATCCAGGTCGTACCCCCATCAACGGAGTATTCCCAACTGCCATTGCCATTGTCCACGCCAACAACCGCAATTCCCAGGTCATCCTCGAAATCAACATCACTTGATACACCAACAATCAGATTCAAGACTGAGGTTCCTGCGACTTCTGTTGCTCCACTCTCGACCTCAGGGAAACTGATTTCCGTCTCATCGTCGATCTCAAATTCTGGAGCATTATTCGGGGAGTAGAGGGTGGTTGTGCCGCTAACTTCGTTACTCACCGCCAGAACCGGCTGATCAAAGTCTGAGCTCAAGCTTGGGATAAAGGTGATTCCCTCTGGCCCCAAGTCCCCAACGGCAAGTAACTCCTCTGGGGTGGGTACAGGATCCCCATCGTTATTTGTCCCCGTAAACTCCACGGAGAAATTGCGGTTATTGGTGTACTGGATGAACTCTGGGGCAGTTGGATCAGAGATATCGTAGACGAACACACCCCCAATCCGTTCAGCCCCCAGGAAGGCATAGGTCACCCCATCAATCGTGCCAATGCTCAGGGCTTCTGGTTCTGGCCCTTTATCATCGCTGCGATTGTCGAAGTTATTCTCGGCGTTATCTGAGTTGAAGAAGTCAGGGAAGGCGGCAGCGGTGATTTCTTCCAAGTCGTTGCCAGAATCAAACACCAGATCTAAACCTGTGGCACCCACTGTCCAGATCGAGAAGGAACGACCGCCAAACGCATAAAGCTGATCAAAGTCGCCGTCACCATCCGTATCTCCCAATTGATCAGTCACCCGTAACCGACCCAGGCTTTCATCCGCTTTTAACTCCTCAGCATTGGGGAAAACCGTTGGATCGAGGACGATTTCCTCGTCGCCAATCCGGAACTCTTCGCTGAAACCGTCATAGTCTCGGGAATCCCCTTCATTGGCGGTGACCAGATAACTAATTCCGCCAACCTCATAGGTTGCAATCGTGTCCGGTTGATACATACCAAACAGATTGTCGAAGTTACGAGGGTTAATGGCACCATCCCGGTCACTCACATCCAGGGCATTTTCAGCCAGACTCAGATCCTTGAAACCCAGGGGCAGAATCTCGGAAATTACCCCAGTCGTAATATCCACCAGGGCGATCGCATTAGCTTCCTGCAAGCCGACATAGGCAAAGGTAGAGTCAGAGGAAACCGCAATATATTCCGGTTCGAGATCCTGAGCAACAGTTGCTCCCGGCCCAAAGATCCGCACGCCTTCAGCTCGCAGGGCATCAATTTCAGCGTTAAAGTCAGTGAAGCCAGCAGTGATGGCGGTGAATGTTGGGGTAGCACCGGAACGATTCACCTCAACAATGCTAACGGAACCTTCCGGGTCAATAGTGTAGTCGTCGTTGGGTTCGCCTTCGTTGGCCACCAGTACCTTGGTACCATCGGGAGTAAACGTCACCATATCGGGCAGAGCTCCCACCTGGACGGAACCGAGCTCTGTACCCTCAGCATCAAAGAACCCAACAAATCCGGGGTCAGTTTTTTCTGCCGGTTCGATGGCAACCGCCAGAATGCCGTTGTTGAAACTGACGCTATTGGCAACGGCATCAGGGCCGCCGATTACGGTCAAGTCAATTTCACTGACCAGAATCGGGTCAGTCGGCTCAGAAATATCCAGGATGTCAATCCGACCGCTTTGAGCATTCACCACAAACAACTGTTGGGTTTCCGGGTCGAAGGTGTTGATCTCGCTGGCAGATTGGCCGAACAGTCCTGAACTGTAAGTTCCAATCGGCTTCAAGAAATTCTGAGATTGGGGCGGGAGAACGGTAGGGGGGATGATCGGCTCTTCCGGAATCACCGTATCGTCCCGAACCGCAATATTCTGAATCCGTTCATCCTCAGCTTGAGGGGTGTCTGGCTGATTGAAAGGGGTTTCGCTGAAGACGGCAGCCAGGTATTCCCCTAAGGCATCCTGTTCACTGCCGGGAACTAAGTTTGCCCCATCCAAAGTGACAGGCTCCGTCAGGTCATCGAGATTCACCTGATTGGTAATCACATCGGGATAGCTATCGCCCCCCGTGGCCAGAAATCCCAGGGTAACCACACTGAAAGTCCGGTTGGGATCGCCCACCAATTCCCCGTCCTGCACAACAACATCCTTGACCTCTCCATCCTCGTCAAGCAATGCCAGGCTCTGAATCCGCTCTCCAGGGGTAACTTCGCTAGTTGAAGAAACCGTTCGAGCCGGGGCTGTCAGGTCATAGCTAAAAGCAAACCCACCAATCTGACCAAATTGTCCCGCTGTAGTTTCTCCACGGGCCACCATGTGTTCGGCGATTTCATACAAACCTTCTGCTGTCGTGGTTCCTGCCGTCAGAGTGTTATTGAACCGCAGGGAGTTGGAGATATCCAGTTGGGAAATATCCCCTGCTTCCTTGCCAACGTTGGGGTTGGCAGCGGGAGGGAGTTGCACCAGTTCACCACCGCCCCCAGCTACGAAAGACTGGCCAATAATATCTCGAATTCCCCCACCATTTTTGAAGGAAATATCAATCCCGTCAAATTCTGCAAAAGCTTCCCCTAGTAGACCTGCGTTCAGGTATTCCTCGGCATAGAAGTCATTGGCATCGGCGGTCAGGTTCCCTAAATTGGTTTCCTGAGTCCGAACATCACCGCGAATCCCATTGAGGAAGACATCAGTCTGGCCAAAGATATTGGCATCTAGACCATTCACTAAACCTCCAACCCCTTCAATGATACCCACCAGTTCAGGGTCAGCCAGGGCCTTGACATCATCCAGATCTTCAACGGTTACCTCAGGATACAGCCGGGCCACTCCAGCAATATCCGTAGCAAACGTGCCGCTTTCCTCGCCAATCTCAGTAATGACTCCGTTGTCATCAAAGTTGGCAATCAACTGACTCAGGTAACGATAGTTGGCCCCGGTATTGATGTAGTAAATCGTATTTTCGGCATCATCGTCCCCGGCATTCGTAAAGGGTTGGGGATAGGGGGTGAGTAATTGGTTGTTGTTTTGCTGGGTTTCATCTAAGCGCAGAGGTGGAATGGTTCCCTCATTCGTCATTACCCGGTGAGACCCGCCGCCAATATGAATGTCTACAGGAATATCCTGATCCACCAAGGCTTGGGCCAAGGCTTGCTCGATTTCTGCTTCCTGCAGGTGAGTCATCAGAATAATCTTATTGACTCCGGCATCGGTCAAAGCCTGGACTTCCGGTTGCAAGTTAGTCACCAGGACATCAACCTGTTGCTGCCTCGGGGTGGCGGAGGAAAATCCCTCGCCCGTTTCCATGACAACATTACCAATCCCAGCAATAGAAGGCAAATAAGGGGTAACAGCACCGAGGACACCAACTTGTTCGCCGTTGATTTCAACAATCACACTGCCGCTCAAGCTATTGGGTTGAGGTGCGCCGCCACTCTCCACAACACTCAAGCCATCAGGAAGTTGACCGTTATCTGGATTTTCATCGGTGTAAGCACTAAAATCGAGGTTAGTGGATAGATAGGGGAAAGCTGCCCCCGGATAGCCTGCCGCCCCAATCCCTACGCCTCCCTCCATACCATTGACAATGGTTGGATTGGGAGCCAATAAATTCAAGAACGTGTCGGTTCCGGCATCAAATTCATGGTTCCCAATGGCCGCTGCATCCCAACCCAGTTCATTCTGGATCAGGATATCAGCGATCCCCTGTTGACCCGCAGGCCCAATATCGGTGGGATCTTCATTGGAATCGTAAATATCCCGACTGGCATCGAAAAAGGGCCAGCAATAAACAAGTCTCCAGAACTGAGCTTAATCGTATTTTCAAAGTCATCTTCCAAGGCATTCAAAACCGCCGAAAGCCCTGGGGCATCGGTCAGGGCTGGAATTCCAGCTTCCTGGTCAGAGGCGTGTAAAATTTGTAGTTCGAAAGCCATGATTTAGTTCAGGTAGTTCAAGGTTGACAGTAGATTGTAGATTCATTAACCCTCTCAGGTTCTCGGCTCACGTCTGATGTCAGGAGTAATTTCAAAGGGAATGACGGTTAGTCATCATCCACAGCAACCCCAAATGATTTACGAGAGTTTGTAGTGTAGGCTTCTAACCTGCTGGGGCAAAAACCCAACCTGCATTCACGGTTCAGATATCAGATAGGATTACTGTATGGGAATTCAGACCGAATCGTAGCTAACCCAAACCAGGCGAACCCAGTCTCCATCAGTTATTCAGAGTTTGGTATCAACACATCTTTCTGAAATAAAGATTCCCGAAACAAGATGCCTGAGAAATACAGCGTTTCCCCCGGTGCAACAGCATAAGAGATGATGGCGCACCGCGCCATCATCTCCCAAATCCGCATCTCACGGGGTTGAAAATCGTCATATCTCTGAGCAGAAAATCCTGAAAATAAGGATTCCGAATGGGTGGAAAGGGAATTGACACTGTCAATTTTAGTCATCAGTTTAATCATCAGAGACACATCAGGAACTTAAATTCATAACTGAATCTGTGATAAGTTACTCTGGCTTGAGCCTTGTTCCTCAAAGGATAAAAGCTCTGAGATGGGCGATCGCCTGATGGGTAAGGAAAAGCGTTTTGAGAACAAGTTTCTCAAAACTGATTCTTTGACAAATTTAGTCAAGCTAACTCCGAGGAGTATTTTAGAAGATATTGGCTCAGATTAAAAGCTTTAAATTTTTGATTTTTCCAGTTAAGAACTGGCTAAATTATTATTCAATCCAAATATTTTTTAGACTGAATTATGCAGTATAAATCAATAAGGTTAAGAAAAGATTTAGTTTAGATTAAGAATTCATCATGAGCGGCTGAACTGAGGGTAAACTCTTATAGCGTTTCTAACGCCGCTGAAGTACGAGAGGTAGCGGCGCGGTGCGCTGCCACCTCTCAAATCTGTACCTCACGTGATTAGGAATCGCTATATTTAAGCTTTTACTGATTCAGCTTTTACTGGGTGATGATCCCGTCCCAAGGCCCTGCCACCCTGATATTCATGGAATGTTCCCAGGGGATATTCAAGAATGATCAAACCATCGGGCTCTGCGGTAAAGTTAGTACTATGCAAGATGAACAGCTCAACCTGGTCAATACTTCAGAGCCTTTAGATAGCCCTCTAGATCACTGGCAGGAGTCAGAAGAACCGCAGCCTGATCCAGAGGAAATGCTGGCATTGCTGGAGTCGCCCGAATCTCAACGGCGGATTATTGCAGCGAGAGCATTTTGTGAGATTCAAGAAGAGCGTGCCGTCCCCAAGTTGATTGAGTTGTTACAGGATGTTTGTCCTCTGGTGCGGGTGAGTGCCGCCTATGCGCTGGGGCGAAATCCAAGTCCCACAGCCGTAGAGCCTTTAATTGAGCAGTTAGATAGGGATTGGAATGGCTATGTCCGCAAGGGAGTTGTTTGGGCCCTAGGAAACTGCCACGATGCCAGGGCTTTAACCCCATTGCTTGAAACCCTCAAAACCGATATTTCTGCCGTGAGACTTTGGGCGGCTAGTTCCCTGGGCCAGATGGCAAGAGTGGGCTATGAGGTAGTGATTAAAGCGGTTCCGCCCGTGATCGAAGCCCTGCGCCGCGATCAAATTGCTGCCGTTCGGAGTAACTGTGCTTGGGCCTTGGGCCAGCTCTGCCGGGAACTGCCCTCTAATGTTGTGTATGCCGGAGCCATTGATGCTTTGATCGAGGCATTGGAAGAAGATGAGGACATGGGAGTTCGAGATGATGCCCAATCCTCCCTATTGCGCGTCGGGGATCCCCGAGGATTGCAGGTGATTGAAGAATTGCGGCGAGACGGATTGTTATAGGCTGCACTGTTTGAATTGCACTGTTATAGATTGCACTGGGCGGGCGAGATGGCTGCTCTATACTTCTAATGATTCAGACCAGATTGCTACATGCTAGGGCCAACGACCTGAATGGGTATCCTGAAATTACCCCTTGGCATTCAACCATCTGATACCCTCATCCTGAAAGTTGAAGTATGGTTCTAAAACTATGGTTCTTAAAACTCCAATAGAGGCGACAATGGAAAATTCTTCAATCGAGCCTTATTCTCAAACTGTCGTTCCTGCTGCCCAGTCTTCTCCCCTGATCAAAAGATCTTGGGGCAGAATTCCCCTACAGACTTTTTTAATCATCCCTTTTTTGCTCCAGACCTTTGGGATTGTTGGACTGGTGGGATATCTATCGTTTCGCAATGGTCAAATGGCTGTGAATGACTTAGCGGAACAACTGATGGACAAAACCACCGAACAGGTGAATCAACATCTTGACCAGTATTTGCTGACTCCCCGTCAGATTGTTGATGGGGGTATTGATGCGATCGCCACCGGGCTCATTGATTTGAGAGATCCTGATGCTGCGGCCCGTTATTTTTGGAAGCAAGCTCAGATTCATCCTAATATCAGCTACATCGGATACTACCTTCGAGGTTATGGTGGGTCTGGAGCCGGACGATGGATAGAGGGCCGTGGTTTGGTCATTGATATTCAATCTCCTGAGACCAATAACAAAGATAATGTCTATGACACTGATTCCCAGGGCAATCCTACAGAGTTGATTGACAGTTATGACTACGATTCTGAACAAGACGTATGGTATGCAGAAACGGTAAAAGCCGGAAAACCAAATTGGAGTAGTATTCATACGGCTGAGGGATTTGCAGGTTATGTAACGGCTTCTTTTAATGCGCCGATCTACGATAACAGCAATCAATTGATTGGGGTTTTGGGGGCCGATCTATTATTAGCTGATATCAGTCAATTTCTCCGGAATATCAAAACCAGCCCGTCATCTCGCATCTTTGTGATCGAACGGGATGGCATGTTGGTCGGAAGTTCTGGTCGTGATCCAACGTACCGCGTTGTCAATGGGGAAACCCAACGGATAAGCGCTTTGAACAGCCCTGATCCCATCATCCGGGAAACGGCCCAACAGATACAAACAGCAGCAGGTTCGTTTGCGGAGATTCAGTCCCATCAAAACTATGACTTTTCCAGTCATGGTGGCCTGCAATTTGTCCAGGTTACCCCCTGGCAAGATGAATTTGGGCTGGACTGGCTGGTGGTTGTCATGGTTCCAGAGTCAGATTTCGTGGCAAAAATCCATGCCAATACCCGGACAACTGTTTTACTCTCCCTGACTTCATTGGGAATTGTGACGGCTTTAGGATGGTTGACTTCTCGGCGGATTAGCCAACCAATTTTACGACTGAGTCAGGCTTCTGAGGCGATCGCCGCTGGAGAATTGACTCAACGGGTGCCCGAGTTCAGGGTTCAGGAGTTGGCAACCCTGGCCACATCCTTCAACCACATGGCTCAACAGTTGCAAGATGCCTTCGCAAGCTTGGAAGCAACCAATGCAGAACTTGAAAATCGGGTTGAAGATCGGACTCAAGAGCTTTCCCAAACTTTAGAAGATTTGAAACAGGCTCAAGCTCAACTGATTCAAATCGAAAAAATGTCCAGTCTTGGTCAAGTCGTCGCTGGAGTTGCCCATGAAATTAATAATCCCATTAGTTTCATTTATGGCAATGTTGATTATGCCCGTGATTATATGAATGAAATATTAAAAATTCTACAGCTTTATCAGCAATACTATCCGGAACCCAATCCAGAAATTGTGGAGCAGATTGCAAACAGTGATCTGGAATTTATCCAAGACGATTTACCAAAACTCCTTAATTCTATGAAAGATGGAGCAACCCGAATTCAGGAAATTGTTCGGAGCTTGCGGAGCTTCTCTCGGTTAGATGAATCTGAGTTGAAACAAGTTTGTTTACAGGAAGGTTTAGACAGCACTTTACTAATTTTAAATCACCGCTTAAAAGTATCTAATCATTGTCCAGAAATTCAAGTGATTAAAAATTATGCTGATTTACCTAAAATCGAATGTTTTGCGGGGCAGATTAATCAAGTTTTCTTTAATATCTTAACTAATGCTATTGATATCTTAGAAACTAAATATTCAGCATCCTCAATTCAGTCCCCAACTCAAAGTTCTGTTAATAATTCTCAACACTCCAGTTCTAAGAATTCAAGTTCTGAGGTTTCAAGTTCTGAAGGTTTAACAGCTCCCCAACCCACAATCTGGATTACGACTGAAAAACTTGATTCGGGCTTGGCTAGCATCCACATTGGAGATAACGGAGGTGGGATTCCAGCTACTATTCAAGACAAAATTTTTGATCCCTTTTTCACAACCAAACCAATTGGTCAAGGAACTGGTTTAGGGCTCTCCACAAGTTATCAAATTATCGTTGAAAAGCATCAGGGTCAGATCTATTGCAATTCAGTACCAGGGCAGGGAACTGAATTCATCATTGACATTCCTTTAACCTGAAAAATCTAGTCCGGATTCTGGCAAATCTGCTGAACAGCTTGGCCCCAACCGGCGGAACCTGATGCCTCTGCCACTCGCCATCCTCGACCTGACAAACCTGGATGAGGCCCATTTTTTCCCGGAATAATAATTGGAATATCAACCACATCTAACATTGCCAAATCATTCGGACTATTCCCCAAACCCACGGTCTGAATTTTGACCCTGGGATTATGATTTTGGGACTGCTGAATGAACTGTTGAATGAACCACTGGGTTGCCACTCCTTTCCCGGCATTTTGACCAATTAAATGGGAGAAGCGATCGCCCACCACAATCTGAAATCCCAATTGACTGACCGCAGTTTTAAGGGCTCCAGGATTGATTGCTTTTGGGGTAATAATAATAAAGGGTTCAGTAAACTCGCGGGCTTTTGCTCGGGCTGCTGCCTCCATAGATAACCCGGTTCGTTCGGCAATTTCTGTTATGTCCATGTCGTTAAATCCCCGTAAATCCAGATTCAATTTCTCAGCCAAGGCCCTAACTCCCTGTACTGCTTCCCGATAGGAACAGCCAAATTGTTTGAGGACATAATCTTGAACCCGATCAGTTTCTAAAACAGTGAAATTATTGAGTAATTTCGGCACAAAAACTGCACTACCATTTTCAACAATAAAGCCATCTTGAAATAGGAGTTTCTGACACAACTCTTCAACTTCGGCTCGGGTTTTGCTGGTGACTGGAATGATTGGAATCTGTTGGGTTTGTAGTTGTTGGATTGCAACCAAAGCCCCACCATACTGATAGTTATCAGCATTTAATAATGTACCATCTAAATCAGTGAAAATAATTAACATTTATCCAGGTCAATAAAACTATGTGATGTCTACTAATCTGACCTATAAACCTGGCGAGATCGAGTAATTTCCAGCTCAGAAAAATCACTGGCACGATTCCCACCCCAATAATAGCTAAAGCTGGCCCTGCGGCTTCCGCTAATCGTTCATCAGAGGCTAGATTGTAAACTCGAACCGCTAAGGTATCAAAGTTAAATGGACGAATTACCAGGGTTGCCGGCAGCTCTTTCATCACATCTACAAACGTTAACATTCCAGCCGTTAATAACCCTCCCCAAATCATCGGAGCATGAACCTTAATTAGAGTACTGGTAGGGCTATGTCCCAGACTCCGGGCAGCTTCATCTAAACTTGGTTTAATCTTACTCAAACTAGATTCTACCGCCCCAAATGCCACCGCCAGAAAACGTACCAGATAGGCAAAGATTAATGTAATAATTGTGCCACTAAAAATTAACCCGGTGGACACCCCAAATAAAGACTGCATCAACCGGTCAATCCCATTATCTAACTGACCCACCGGAATCAAAATTCCCACCGCGATCACCGACCCAGGAACGGCATAGCCCAGCGCCGCTATTCGAGTTGAGGTCTGCATGATCCAGTTCGGATTGAGTCGAACTCCATAGGCTAGGATCAGGGCGATCGCAACAGCCACAACGGCAGCCAGAATAGCCAGAATCAAACTATGTCGGGCAAACTCCCAAAATTGAGGATTAAAAATAGTTTGGGAGTTGTCAAGGGCCATTTTTAAGAGCAAATAGCCAGGCCAGAGAAATCCCAGAAAAACCGGAACCAAACAGGCTAGAATGGCTAGGAACCCCCTGAAAATTCTGAGTTTGAACGGCTTTAACGGCTGAAATCGACTATTCCCTTGATAATACTTTGCCTGCCGCCGCGACCACAGTTCCAGGCCAATTAATCCCAGCACAAACAGCATTAATACGGTGGCCAACTGAGCTGCTGCCACCCGTTCTCCCATGCCAAACCAGGTGCGATAAATTCCAGTGGTAAAGGTATCCACCCCAAAAAATTGCACCGTGCCGAAGTCATTCAAGGTTTCCATTAAGACTAGGGCCAGACCCGCCGTAATGGCAGGCCGGGCCAGGGGCAGGGCGATGGTGAAAAAACTCCGCCAGGGATTACAGCCCAGGGAGCGACTCGCCTCCAGAGTCCGGATGGATTGCTCTAGAAAAGACACCCGCACCAACAAATAGACATAGGGGTATAGGGTCAGGGTTAACAGGGCGATCGCCCCCCCATTGAGCGAATATTGGGAAACCAGTAATCCTCAACGCTACTCCAGCCAAACCATTGCCGTAGGGTCGTTTGTATGGGGCCATAGAATTCTAGGTGTTCAGTATAGACATAGGCCAGGATGTAGGCCGGAACCGCTAAAGGCAGTAGCAAGGCCCACTCCAACCATCGACCCCCGGGAAATTGACAGAAGGTCACCAACCAGGCCGTACCTACCCCAATCACCAGCACTCCACTCCCCACCCCAATCATTAGCGTCAGGGAGTTCAAGATGTAGTTGGGCAAAACCGTTGTGGCGAGATGTTCCCAGATTTGTGGGGCATTAGTCGGTTGCCCAAGACTGAGCAGACTACTGAAGACACAGAGAACCGGAAAGGCGATCAGGATGGCGATCGCCCCGACAACCCCTGTCCAGATTTGCGATGAAATCTGTGACAAAGATTTAGAGAAATTGGGGAAAGAAAAGGGGTAGGCCATATATCCAGGGAAGTTAATCAGGGAAATTAATGAGAATATATCCTAAAAGGAAGCTATGATTGGAACAGGCTTTCTGATTTTGTCTCGCAATAACTTTTTCAATCACCCTCTGTTCCAATCACCCTTGTCAATTACCCTAGGTAGCTGTCGTCCGTGAACTCTATCTATGAATGTTTTGAATTCCCTACAAAGCAATTCCCGTTGAACAATGATCTATTCTCCCATTCTCCAGTTAAAAGGCATTTCTAAACAGTTTTCTGGCAATCCCCGACCTGCTGTTGATAATATCTCCCTCCAGCTCGGGCCAGGAGACATTCTGGGACTATTAGGGCCTTCAGGATGCGGCAAGACTACTCTTCTGCGAATTATTGCCGGTTTTGAATATCCCCAGCAGGGTATTGTAGAAATGGCGGGAAACGTGATCAGTGATGGCCGGAATGCAATTCCCCCTGAACAGCGGGGAATTGGCATGGTGTTTCAGGATTATGCCCTGTTTCCCCATCTGACAGTGGCCCGAAATATTGCCTTTGGATTGCAGCCCTTGAAGAAAATCTCGGGCCGTCAGATGCAGTTGCGGATACAGGAAGTTCTGGATCTGGTGAGTTTGTCTGGATTAGACCATCGTTATCCCCATGAGCTTTCCGGGGGTCAGCAGCAGCGGGTGGCTTTAGCCAGAGCTTTGGCCCCTTGCCCGCCAGTGGTTTTGCTGGACGAACCCTTGAGTAATCTGGATGTTCAGGTTCGGTTAAAACTACGGCAGGAGTTGCGAGAGATTCTCAAAACAGCAGGAACCTCCGCCATATTTGTCACCCATGATCAGGAAGAGGCCCTGTCAATTTCAGATTGGGTGGCGGTGATGCAGCAGGGACGATTAGAGCAATTTGGCACCCCAGAAGAAATCTACCAGAGTCCAAACTCTCGCTTCGTTGCCGAATTTGTCACCCAGGCCAATTTTATCCCGGCTCAACGGCGAGATCAGGTCTGGCACACTGAATTGGGAAATTTTGCAGTGGAAGTTTACTTGGAGCAATTGGGTTGTGCTTGTGTCAGACCCGAACCATTCAACCTGGCCCATTTTGACCAGGTTGAATTAATGATCCGTCAGGAGGATTTCAGCCTTCAGCCCGATATCAACGGAAATGCTCTGATTCGCGATCGCCAATTCCTCGGTCGAGATCATTACTACGGTTTGCAACTGCCCTCCGGAAAAAGTTTGATGGCCCGTACCTGCACCGGCAAAGCTCTACCAATTGGCGCTCAGGTACAAATTTCAGTTTCCCCAAAGGCTATTCGGGTGTTTCCGGCCTGTTCCCAGGGTTCAGCGTTTGCCGATTCAAGCTCAAATCTGGTTCAATCCCATTTCCTAAGCGAGCCTACAATTGACTCCCCAAACCGTCGCTAACCGATTCTGCCCCATTGGATTCGATCCGTTCAATCTCAACAACCTCCCGACGCAGGGTAACAGTCTGAGAATGGGGTTCTGTTGTCCGATGCTTGGTGACCCGGACTTCCTCTCGCAACATCAATCGCTTCTCCACCACCAAAACTTCTTCAATCAAGGGAATAATCAGCACCCCATCTTCTTCTCGCGGTTCAGGAACTTCCGCTTCAATCAATTGGTTGAGAGGAACATGCTCCACCACCACTTCTTCATGGATCGTTGGAGTATCGACGGTTTCGTCCCAGGATTCAATCCGTTTGTGCACCCGAACTCTGCCCCGCTCCACCTTTTGGGTCTCAACCGTCAGCTCCTCTGCGAGTACCTGAATCACCATTTCTTCTTGGGTAGACGGGGCGGCTGTTGATAGCCCTGCAGATGAACCCGGCGTTGCCAGGAAGAGTCGATAGGAACCATCGGATTGCAGGACTAAAACGTCAGGTGAAACTATCATACGAGCTTCATCCTGAAATTCAATAATCCAGCGACCTTCCCCGGTCTCCCCAACAATCATGCCCGTCGTACCATCATCTCGGGTCACCACTCTGCCATTTAAATTAGTCATATTACTTCTCATAATCAGGTTTATTTGAAAACTCTACCTCACTTTTAGCAAAAGTTCAGACTGAATGAAACCTTAGATCAGTAAGGAACCAGCCTTGAAATACCTGGACTCTTTGGAATTGTTTCCCGGTTAGCCTTTTTAGTTAGTCTTTCGAGTTTAACGCGGAAGAAAGGAAACCCATCCCTACCAAAAAGGGGAACAAGATTGAAAAAATCTACCCTATTAAATACTTGACAAAAATCACCCTACAATCACCTCGAAATTCGCGGGGACTAATCCAAATAGTTATTGTGGAGCTTGAATGAATATTTTCTCAGAATTTAGAGAGTTTTCTAAGGACTTGGTAAAAAATTTATGTACAAAAACTAAGGTTTTAAATAGTTCAAAGCCTGGGATTATAATCTATTAGTTAGGTTAAATATAAAATCCCTAAAAAGCTTACAGGAAGGTTAATTTAGAATTATCATCCTATTTGCTAATCTCGATTAGCTTACTGTTTAAACAGATCAGAATCGAAAATTTATTTTGTCAGAGATAAGGCGATCTATCACACTTTCCTGTAATACTGGAGTAAAAAAAATTATCTAAGGTTACTTCTAAAGCCAAAGGCAACCCAAAATGGTAGAAGAATAAAAATCTAACAATTTATTTATTAACGATTGGATAAGGGAAGTTTAAAATTAAAAGTATTGACACCTGTCTCCATAAAAGTGTTATTTTTACCCCAGGTTAGTGATCTGAAAATGTCATACTCTTGGATGAAGTAGTGAACAGTTTTTGGATCTTACATAATCCAGTTTCTATCTTTTGTAATGCATAGGGAGAAGTTAGCATGAGAACTGTCATTGGACTGTTTGATGATCGTAATGAGGCAATGCGTGCATACACTGCATTGTATGAAGCAGGCTATGCTAAAGCAGACTTGGATATTCTCACCAATGACGATAAGGAAGATATTCCCAAGCTGGCGAATATGCGGAAGTTCGTTCCAGCTCCTGATGTTGATGTCTATCTAGAAGGCGTTCGTCTAGGTGGTACTATCATCACTGCTAACGTAACTGACAGTGCTGTCATGCGTGCAACTGAGATCATGTCTGGATTCAGCATGGTTAACGTTTCCAAGCGTGCAACTGAGTTCCAAAAGACCAACACCAATCTAACCTTGAGCGATCCAGCTCAAAATGACAACGTCATTGAAGTGATCGAGGAAGATCTGGAAGTTGGAACAGAGCAAGTTGAGCGGGGTCGGATGCGGATCTATAGTGTTGTCACTGAGCGTGAAGTTCAGAAGGATGTCACTTTGCGGGATGAAACCATCAAAGTTCAGCGTCGCCCCGTCAACCGCACGGTAGAAGCCAGACCTGACCTCTTCCAACAGCGTTCCTTTGAAATGGTGGAAGTGGACGAGATTGCCAAGGTTAGCAAAACGGCCCGGGTAGTTGAAGAAGTCTCCCTCGGCAAGGAAGTGGTTGACAAGATTGAAACCATCAAAGAAACCCTTCGTCGTCAGGATGTCGAAATCGAAGAAGTTCCTTGTGCTCGAACATTTAACGATTACGAGAATGATTTCCGTAGCTTCTACAGCGTCAAATTGGCTGACCGGGGTGTCAGTTATGATGAGTTGAGACCCGCATTCCAATATGGCTATGACCTGGCTACCCGTGAACCTTTCCGTAGCAGCCCCTGGTCTGCTGTAGAAACAGATGCCCGTCGGATCTGGGAAGACAAGAATCCTGGAACCTGGGATCAGCACTCAGCAGTAGTCAAGTACGCCTGGGAAAGAATCCGCAATGCCCGTTAATTTTGAGTTCAGTTCTCAAGACCAATACTGAATCAAAGTCTGAATTAAAGATTTTAGGAGCTACTCGTTCTAAGTCTTGAATAATCACAAGACACCAACTCTGGATTGAGAAATTCCGGAGTTGGTTTTTTTTAATGTACAGTTGCACCTGGGTTTTGGGGATTGAAATGGAGTTGTTGTCGTTGTGGATAATTGCTTGATTATTCTAAAAATTATAGATTCTCTTAATATTTCTGATTTGCATCAAGCTACTGAATTGACTTCTATCTTTACTGAACCTTTACATATCAACTCCTCAGGTTTTACAAAAGATACTTGTATCTGTTAATACAAATCGTATATACCTGAGTTATCCGAATACTAACCCTTGAATGCAGGGATTACTGACCAGGATTTCGGACTTATTTTTGGAGAGTTTTGGCAGTGTTCTTCCGGAGACTATCGACGTAGGCAAGCGATAGTTTTCCAATGTTCAAAATCTGGTAAAAAGAGTCTCCAGACCGATTTTGACTGAGAATTATTGGCTGAGAATCATCTGCGAAATGTCAGGGTTATCTGTAGCTTTCTGGCAGGACATTACAGATAATTGGCTGTTAATTTAACAACTGGATTCATCGGTCTGACTTCTCAGGGAATCGCTTTATATTGATTCGCATCTAAGTAATCTGGATGCTCTAACAAATCTGAACTTACAAAAAGGGGTTAATTTATGCTGCCTGATCAAACTGATTTAACATCTCAAGATTCAGCTCTCATTCCTCAATCAACCGAACCATCCAAAATTGAAATATCTCCAGAATTTACCCCAGAAGATCAACCAACAATTCTGGAAGATGGCCTAGAATTCGTACCGGATCAAGTGATCGTTAAATTTAAAGATAACCTTCGCTCAACCGAACCAGGAACGTTTAGAGCGGTTGGGGAGATTGAGGTGATCGATACAACTCAAACCCTCGGCATTGAGCTCTGGCAGGTTCCCAAAGGGGAAGTTGAGAATATTATTGAACTCTATCGCAACGATCCTCGGATTGATTACATTCAGCCCAACTACCGGGTTTCAACCACTACTGTTCCCAACGATCCTGAGTTTGACCAACTCTGGGGCATCCATAACACTGGCCAAACAGGCGGCACAGACGATGCTGATATTGATGGTTTGGAAGCCTGGGATATCTCTACTGGTGCGGGGGTTGTGGTTGGGGTGATCGACACGGGGGTAGACTATACCCACCCGGATTTAGTGGACAACATGTGGACAAATCCCGGCGAAACTCCAGATGATGGCATCGATAATGATGGCAATGGCTTTGTCGATGATTACTATGGCTATGATTTTGTCAATGACGATGGCGATCCATTTGATGACCATTACCATGGGACTCATGTTGCAGGGACTATTGCCGCCACCGGGAACAACAACACTGGGGTGATTGGTGTGGCTCCCAATGCCCAGATCATGGCCTTGAAGTTTTTAGATGCAGGCGGATTCGGTTCTACATTTGATGCGATTGAAGCCGTTGAATACGCCACGATGATGAAGCGGGACTATGGGGTGAATATCCAGCTCACCAGTAATAGTTGGGGAGGGGGCGGTTTTGACCAAGCCTTGTATGATGCGATCGCCGCCGCTGGAGAAGCCGGTCAACTATTCATTGCTGCGGCTGGAAATGCTAGCAACGATAATGATGACTTTGCCTTCTATCCCGCGAATTACGATTTAGATAATCTGATCTCCGTCGCCGCTACAGATCACAATGACGAACTGGCCTATTTTTCTAACTACGGAGCTACAACCGTTGATCTGGGGGCTCCTGGTGTGGATACCTACAGTACTTTCCCGAATGACAACTACGATTTTCTCAGTGGCACTTCCATGGCCACCCCCCATGTTTCAGGGGTAGCCGTCCTGCTCTGGTCCCAGAACCCTGATTTTACCCCTGCTGAGGTCAAGGAATTACTCCTGACCACGGTGGATCCGATTCCTGCCCTTGATAGCATCACCGTTGCAAACGGGCGTTTGAATGCTGAGCAAGCCCTACTGGCCTCTGCTGCTGGCAAAATTGAGGGGAGCAAATGGCATGATCTCGATGAAGATGGAGAATGGGACGACGATGAACCCGCCCTCAAAGGCTGGACAATTTATGTAGATGTCAATGAAAACGGGGAACTGGATGAAGGTGAGATGTCCAAAGTCACCGCCGAAGATGGCAGTTACAGCATTAGTCTTCTAGAGCCTGGAACCTATAGTGTTGCTGAAGTTTTAAAGCCCGGTTGGGAACAGACCTATCCCAGCACCGTTACCCACGTCGTTGAGATCGAAGAAGAGGAAGTCATCACCGATCTGGACTTCGGCAATATTCTGACCAATCCCGCTAGTCTTGCTGGTCGCAAGTGGCACGATCTGAATGAAGATGGAGTTTGGCAGGAGGACGAACCCGTTCTAGAGGGCTGGACAATTTACCTGGACGATAACAACAATGGCCAATTGGATGAGGAAGAACTGTCTGTAGAAACTGATGAAAACGGAGAGTATGAGTTCACCGGGCTTTCCCCCGAAACTTATACTGTGGCGGAGGTTCTCCAGCAGGGTTGGCTGCAAACCTACCCCAGTGAAGCAACCCATACCGTTACCCTCACGCCTGATGAAGCCTCGACGGGTATTGATTTTGGCAACTTTGAGCTCCCGCCAGCGGGGGTCTATGGCAGCAAGTGGAATGACCTAAACGGCAATGGGGTTTGGGAGGACGATGAACCCGCCTTGTCTGGCTGGACAATTTACCTAGACGACAACAACAATGGGGAACTAGACGATAACGAGCCGTCAACGGTCACCGACGCAAATGGCGAATATGTCTTCCTGGAATTGCCCACCGGCGTTTACACCATTGCTGAGGTGCTCCAGGATACCTGGCAACAAACCTATCCCACAAAAGCGGCCGGAGACTTGCTCAACGAATCCAACGACACGATTCCTCTGGCAATTCCCAGTGGATTGAATGGAGCCGGAACCTTTGTCGGGGAGGGATTTATCGGAGACAATGCCAGTATTGGCGGAGATAGCGATGTGGACTTTGTTCAGCTCGACCTAGCGGCTGGAGAGGAGGTCACCTTTGATATTGACGCTTCAGAGTTTGGGTCTAGCCTGGATCCTATTCTGCGGGTATTCAATGCCGACGGCGATCAATTGGCAGTCAATGATGACTTTGATGGACTGGATTCCTTTATCAGTTTCACGGCCAATACGGCTGGGAGTTACTATGTCGGAGTCAGTGGTTACTCCAACTTTGACTATGATCCCTTTGGAGAAGGCAGTGGATTTGGATTCAGTACCGGAGAATACACCCTGACTATTACCGTGGAGCAAGGGGGTGAAATCCCCACGTCTCCAGGTTCCCATCGGTTGAACCTGCAACCGGGAGACGTGGTTCGGGATCTGGACTTTGGCAACTGGCAACCCATTGTGCTGTCTGGAACCAAATGGAATGATACAGATGGAGACGGGGTGCAGGGGGAAGTGGAAACTGGACTGGAAGGCTGGACAATCTATCTGGATGACAACAGCAACGGTGAGCTTGATGAGGGCGAAATTTCCACCACCACCGATGCCGACGGCCACTACTCCTTCACCGTTCAATCTGGGACTTACACCGTTGCGGAAGTATTACAAACTGGCTGGGAACAAACGGCCCCTGAAACTGGAACCTATGAGGTTTCCCTGGCACCGGGAGAATCCGCTGATAATCTGGATTTTGGTAACCGCGCCTTGCCCGGTGAGATTTCGGGTAGCAAGTGGCATGACCTGAACGGAGACGGCGATCGCGATGCAGGAGAACCCGGACTCCCCGGCTGGACAATCTACCTGGATACCAATGAAAACGGCGAACTGGAGGATGACGAGCCATCAACTGTCACCGATGAAAATGGAGATTATCTCTTCATTGATCTGGCCATCGGCAAATACGCCGTAACCGAACAGTTCCAGGATACCTGGCAACAGACCTATCCTCTGGGATTTGTCAGTGATCCAGTTCAGGTGAGTGATAACGAGTCCTATGACTTCAGTCCTCAGGTTTCAGGGGATAACGTGGTCTGGCAAGGGGAAGATGAAAACTTCAACATAGAAATTTTCCTCTCCGATGGCAACACTGTGACTCAGATCACAGATAATGATGACTACGAAAGCAATCTCCAAATTGATGGGGACACTATCGTCTGGTCGGCTTACGATGGCAGCGATAATGAGATTTACCTATACGACGGTAGTGAAATTGTTCAGATCACTGACAACAACTTCGACGATTATGGGCCTCAGATTTCAGGGGGTAATGTCGCCTGGTATGGTTACCCTGGTTTTAGTGATGCCGAAATTTTTTACTACGACGATAGTGAAATCGTTCAGGTTACGAATAATGATTTCTTCGAATTCAACCCTCAAATTGATGGCAATGTCATAGTTTGGTCAGGCTATGACGGGGTGAGCGATAACGAAATCTATGCCTACGATGGCAGCAATATCATCCAGGTTACGGATAATAACTTTGACGATTACGAGCCCCAGGTTTCTGAAGGGAATATCACCTGGTACGGCTACTCTGATTTTAATGATGCTGAAGTCTTCTACTACGACAGCAGCGCGGTGACTCAGGTTACAGACAATGACTTTGATGACTATAGTCCCCGGATTTCAGGACGCAATCTAACCTGGTATGGAAATGCTGATTTCAGGGACTATGAAGTCTTCTACTATGATGGCAGCGCGGTAACTCAGGTTACGGACAATGATTTCTCCGAATACGATCCTCAAATTGATGGCAATGTCATAGTTTGGTTAGGCTATGACGGAGTGAGCGATAACGAAATCTATGCCTATGATGGCAAGATTGTAACTCAGGTTACAGACAATAATGTTTATGACAGTAACCCTCAAATCGACGGAAATACCCTGGTCTGGCAGGGTTATGACGGGATTAGTGATGAAGAAATTTACCTCACCACCCAGGGCAATACTCACCAAGTGAATATTGGCCCCGGAGAGGTGATTGCTGGGCTGGACTTCGGTAACTGGCAACCCGGAACCCTATCTGGAACGAAGTGGTACGACCAAAATGGTGATGGGGTTCGGGGAGAAGCGGAACCGGGTCTGGAAGATTGGACGATTTATATCGACCAGAATACCAATGGCCAGCTAGATCCGGGAGAAACCTCCACGGTGACTGATGGGGATGGGAATTACTCCTTCACCCTGTCTGAAGGAACCTATACCATTGCTGAAGTGTTGGAGACGGGTTGGGAACAGACCGCACCGGCAGAAGGTACTTACACCATTGAGCTAGAGGCAGGCGGAACCGTTTCAGACCTGAACTTTGGTAACCGCGCTTTGCCCGGTGAGATTTCAGGTAGCAAGTGGAACGACCTGGATCGCGACGGCGCATGGGATACCACTGAACCTGGACTCCCCGGCTGGACAATCTACCTGGATGATAATAACAACGGCCAGCTCGACGAAGATGAAATTTCCACCACTACAGATGCCAGCGGCACTTACAGCTTTCCGGATCTGGAATTTGGCCAGTACGTGATTGCGGAGGTTTTGCAAGCCGATTGGGTGCAGACCGCTCCCGCCGGATTTCCCCAGGAGATTACTCAGGTTACAGACAATGATACTTATGAGAGTAATCCTCAAGTTGATGGGAACACGGTAGTCTGGTCAGCCTACGATGGCAATGACTATGAAATCTATCTCTATGATGGTGAAACCGTCAACCAGATCACTAGCAATAACTTCGATGATTACGATCCGCAAGTTTCCCAGGGGAATGTCACCTGGTATGGCTACCCTGGTTTCAGTGACTCGGAAATCTTTCACTACAACGGCACTGAGGTTACTCAGGTCACCAACAACAATGACTATGAATCCAATCCCCAAATTGATGGAAACACTATCGTTTGGTCGGGCTACGACGGAGTCAGTGATTACGAAATCTACTCTTACGATGGCAGTAGCATCACTCAAATCACCGATAACGCTTTTGACGACTATGACCCACAAGTTTCCCAGGGAAATATTACCTGGTATGGCTACCCTGATTTCAATGACTCAGAAATCTTCTACTACGACGGCAACCAAGTAACTCAGGTTACAGATAACAACTTCTCTGAATTCAATCCCCAAATTGATGGAGACACTATTGTCTGGTCAGCCTACGATGGAGTCAGTGATAACGAAATCTACTCCTATGATGGGGAAGAGATGACTCAAGTCACTAACAACAACACCTCTGATTACGGCCCTGACATTTCCGGTGGTAATATTGCCTGGACAGGAACCGATCCGGTTGACTTTGACTCAGAGATTTTTGTTGTGGGTCAGGGCAGCACCCACAATATCAACCTGGAACCGGGAGAAACCATAACCGACCTCAACTTTGGGAACTATTCCCTGATTACCACGATTGACGGAACTTCTGGCAATGATGAGCTAGTGGGAACCCCCGGAAAAGATCGGATGCAGGGCTTCGCTGGCAACGACAAGGTCTTCGGTCTGGAAGACGAAGATACCCTTCAAGGGGGACGGGGCAACGATGCCCTGTTTGGGGGGGACGACAATGACAACCTCTCCGGCAACACGGGTAATGATCGGCTCTACGGCGAAGCCGGTAATGACCAACTTCGGGGGAACGCCGGTAATGACCAACTCTTTGGAGGTCAGGGCTCTGACAAACTTTTCGGGGGTGAGGAGTCAGACACTCTAGTAGGAGTTGAGCTAGAAGCCCCTCAGGCCGGTTTGGGAGAAATCGATCAGCTCATGGGCGAGCGCCCGAATCTTCAGGCCCCCCGGAGCCGAGATTTATTTGTCCTGGGAGATGAATTTGTCCCCTTCTACAACGATGGCGACAATGGTACCCCTGGGCTGGATGACTACGCCATTCTACTAGACTTCACCGTGGATGAAGATGTGATTCAGCTTCAGGGGGGTGCCAGCAACTATGTTCTAGCGGCATCTCCAGTGGGCAGTGCTGGGGATACAGCCATCTTCCTCAAAACCAGCAATCAGAATGAATTGATTGGGATTGTCCAGAATATTGCCCCAGGAACCCTGGATCTGAACAGCCCATCCTTTAGCTACGTCTAGGGAGTCCCGGCTAGTGCTGCCAGCCAACCAGGACTGGTGATATTGGACAGACAAACTAGAGTATCCTTAAGTTACCCTTAAACCCCTCTCCTTTCAGGAGAGGGGCTTTATGCTTAGATTGAGTTTGAATAGTGAGTCTGAATGAGGAAAAAATCAACATGAGCTATCGCATGGATCGACGGGCCTATGCAGAAACCTTTGGCCCGACTGTAGGCAATCGAGTTCGGCTAGCGGACACGGAACTGTTCATCGAAGTGGAACGGGACTATACCACCTATGGCGACGAGGTCAAGTTTGGGGGAGGCAAGGTGATCCGGGATGGCATGGGACAATCTCCAATTTCGCGAGCGGATGGAGCCGTGGATTTGGTCATTACCAACGCCCTAATTCTTGACTGGTGGGGGGTGGTTAAGGCCGACATTGGTATCAGAGACGGCAGAATTTTTAAAATCGGCAAAGCCGGCAACCCTCACATTCAGGATCATGTCACCATTATCATCGGCCCTGCCACAGAAGTGATTGCCGGGGAAGGGAGAATTCTCACAGCAGGGGGAATTGACAGCCATATTCACTTCATCTGTCCCCAACAAATCGAAACGCGATCGCCTCTGGGATTACCACCATGATTGGCGGTGGCACAGGCCCCGCCACCGGCACCAATGCCACCACCTGCACCCCCGGGGCCTGGAATATTCATCGGATGCTCCAAGCCGCCGATGCTTTCCCGATGAATTTGGGGTTCCTTGGCAAAGGCAACAGCGCCAAACCAGAAGGACTAGTAGAACAGATCAGAGCTGGAGCGATGGGGCTAAAGCTCCATGAGGATTGGGGAACAACGCCTGCGGCCATTGACACCTGCTTAACGGTGGCAGATCAATATGGTGTTCAGGTGGCGATCCACACCGATACTTTAAATGAAGCCGGGTTTGTGGAAACGACAATTCAAGCGTTCAAGGATCGGGTGATTCACACTTACCATACCGAGGGGGCGGGAGGCGGCCATGCCCCCGATATCATCAAGGTTTGCGGCCAGAGCAATGTTCTACCCTCTTCCACCAACCCCACTCGCCCCTACACGATGAATACCCTGGAAGAGCATCTGGATATGATGATGGTGTGTCATCACCTGTCCCGCAGTATTCCCGAAGATGTTGCCTTTGCTGAATCGAGAATTCGCCGGGAAACCATTGCTGCTGAGGATATTTTGCATGATCTAGGGGCGTTTAGTATGATCTCCTCCGACTCTCAAGCCATGGGGCGGGTAGGGGAAACGATTATTCGTACCTGGCAAACGGCCCACAAGATGAAAGTCCAGCGGGGCTTACTATCTGACCCAGAATGCTCTGGAGAAACCCACGACAATTTTCGGGCCAAGCGCTATATTGCCAAGTATACGATTAACCCGGCGATCGCCCACGGCATTGCTAACGATGTCGGCTCTGTGGAAGAGGGTAAAATCGCAGATTTGTGTCTGTGGCCCCCTGGCTTTTTTGGAGTGAAACCTGAACTGGTGATCAAGGGTGGTATGATTGCCTGGTCGCAAATGGGAGATGCTAACGCCAGTATTCCCACCCCCCAACCGGTTCATATGCAACCTATGTTTGGGAGCTATGGTGGCGCAATGACAGCCACGTCCTTTACCTTTGTCTCGGCGGCGGCTTTAGACGCTGGAGTTCCTCGTGATCTCGGCCTGCAAAAAACGGCGATCGCCGTTGCCAATACCCGCAATTTAAGCAAAGCGGACATGAAATTAAATTATGCCTTGCCCCAGATGGAAGTTGATCCAGAAACCTACGAAGTTCGAGCCGATGGAGAATTACTCACCTGTGAGCCTATGAATATTTTACCAATGGCACAGCGATACTTTCTGTTCTAACGATCTTTTGAGCCGATCTTTAGACTTCGCTTTTGAATTAAGCTTTCAGTAGCATTCAAACTGATAAATCCAACTAGCAAAAATGGTTGAATTTTAGGTTCTTACCGTTTATAAATAATCCAGACTGCATGAATAATTCCCGGAATATAGCCTAGGAAAGTCAACAATAAATTCAGCCAGAATTGACCACTTAATCCTACTTCTAGAAAAACTCCCAACGGTGGAAGAAAAATAGCTACAATCAGTCGAAGGATATCCATGAGTTCACCAGTTGATTTAGTAGAGTGTAGGAATACAACAAGGTTTTTGACTAAACATTATTGGCTGACAAACATCTGCTTCCAAATGTTTGTCAGCGAGTCTTGATAAGACCTTTACAGACAGAATTAAATGGGAGAGGCTTAACCGACTTGATCCCATAAGATACTCATACAACCTCTTGAGAGGAGACTATAGAGAGAACTGATCAAATCAGGAATTACAGAGACGCATTTTGTTGTTCGTATAATTGTCGTCCGGAATCTAATTCGGCGGCAATTTGCTGGCGATCGCTGATAAAAGTATATTGCTCATTAAAGCTGCCCTCGGGGCGTTCACCAATAACATATTGGCGAACGGGCATACTCGGAGCATTCAATGCCACCCGATCCGAAACTCGGGTTATTGCCTGGACTGCATTAGGATTTTGTACCTCAAGTTGAGACACGACCCACAGCTCATTATTCACAACATGGATCCCCTGAATATTGAGAGCATAACCCTTTGAAGGAACTTCTACCTCCGTGGTGATAGTGCGTTCCTCCCGTTCTGCCCCGGGAACATCGACATCAACATAGGGAATTTCAACCGTTTCCTCTTCCTGGACAACGATAACCTTAGGAATGGTTACCGTACGTTCTGTAACTCCAACATTGACATCAGGCCCCTGAATGTCATACTCTGGCAAACTTCCCGGCTCTACGCTCACATCTACATCAGGTAGGCTGCCTGCTTCTTCTTGTTCTACCCGACATGCAGCTAACGGAACTAAAAACAAGGCTAGCGTTAGGATTAATGGCTTTGAAAATCGGGCTAGTTTAAAATCTTTCATGAATGAACCTCTTAATTTAAATCAAATAAACAGCAAATCAAACAAATAGTAAGCAATAGGTTTAAAGCTCTATTCTTTTCCTATTCTTTCTGAATGCATTCGTCCCTATCTATTTAACTAAAATTCTAATAAACGAAAGCTCGAACAGCATCAATCTTGAGACGTAGATTTTAAGGATTAATCACTGGTAGTAAGTAGCTTGACGCAATTCATTAGAAGATTGATGTGGGGGTGAAGGGAGTAGTGTTCCCTTCCTAGGACAAAGCCCTAGACCCCCTTCCATCTAACAATTAATTACAACCATCTACTGAATGAATTTCAAAAGACAAAGTGGGTTAGAATGTCAGGCTTTCATAAATTAGTTGGGATTGTTATGGATCAAAATTTGGGGATAAAAATTGATAGGGGGCCAGAAGTCATCAGAATTAACAACTTTATTCCGCTGGAGTTCGATTCCTTCAGCCCATAGTTGTTGAGCCTGATCCGGAATATATCGAGGGAGCAAACTGCCATCTGCAGCTACAATTCGATGCACTGGGAGACTCTGGATGGCTGTTTTGAGAAAAGTTGGAATCGCTCGGTAATAGGCAGAAGATACCCCAAGGGCCAATAGCAGATTGGAAGTCCTGACCACTTTTCCCGCTGGAATTCGCGGAACAAACTCCCAAAATCTTTCCTTAGCCCTATCCCCTAGTGCTGGAAATCGATCAGAGGTTAAGCGGATGATATCCTCAGGAAAAACCTCGCCGCCCTGAATCACAAACCCTAAAAATCCCCTCTGGATTCCAATCCGCTTCATCAGTCCAGGGTGAATTTTTTCCAAATTTTTACAGGGTTCACAGTGAAACATCAATCGAATTAAAACTTCTGAACCGATTTGTAAAACCTGCCCCGATTGCAATGGTTCAATCGGGGCATCAATGAAAAAATTCTCCCCCAGTTCCCCCGGTTTAATTTGAAACTCAGATAGGGTTTTTTGACTGACGATCAATACCTGACGGGGACTTCCGACCTGCCTATAAATGTCATATTCTATACCTTCTCCAGGGTTGAGCTTTAAGACAGAAGCAGGGATTACGGGTTCTCCAGATTGGGTTTTTCGATAAAGCCCGATAACTTTCATACAATTTTTTCAGACGATTTTAGAGAAGATTAATCTGTCAGAGGATGCTTGAAACGGGTAAGTAGCTTGACGCAATTCATTAGAAGATTGATGGGGCCTCACCCCCAACCCCTCTCCCAATTTGGGAGAGGGGTTGGGTGAGGGCAGTTTGGGTAATCACACAAAAGATTTGTTAGTCAATCAGAGACCCACCACACACAACAAAACTACAGAGGGTTTAAGCTGTGCCGTCCAATCTATCGGGTCGCAAACCCGACTTTTCAAAGCCCTTCTCAGACATAGTCTAACTTTTTCTAATGATTCTAGTTGATCCTGAGCTAGAGGGAAGTTTGAGGCTGATTTAAGAGGCTGTAAACCCAGAGTTTAGACCTGATATCCTGGTTTGTTTCAACCGATTGAAATCCAATACTGCTAATATTAAGCTCAATTCCCGTCTTAGATTCCTAGTCACTAGAATGCAACTTTTAAGCTGGCTGCCCGATAGCCCAATTGTCACCTTTACTATTCTATTGCTGGTTTCCCTGACCTTGCCTCCCTGGTTTGAACGGCTAAAACTGCCGGGATTGGTTGGGCTACTGCTGGCGGGAGTTGCCCTGGGAGAACATGGTTTAGGAGTCCTCAATTCTCAATCTGAAACCATGAAGTTGCTGTCAGATATTGGCAAAATTTATCTGATGTTTGTGGCGGGACTGGAGATTGATCTGGCACAATTCAACCGCAAAAAAAATCGGGCTTTAGGCTTTGGAATTGCCACATTTGTTTTCCCTATGATTGCGGGAATGATTACGGGTTTGTACTTTGGCTTTGGTTGGAATGCTGCGATTCTAGTTGGCTCTTTGCTAGCTTCCCACACCTTGCTCGCCTATCCTATTATCCAACGTTTAGGACTGGCTGAAATAGAGCCTGTGGTCATTTCTATCGGTGGGGCAATTTTTACCAGTATTAGTGCCTTATTAGTCCTGGCCATTTGTGTCCCGATTCATACCGGAAGCTTCTCAGCCCTGGATCTGGTCAAGTTACTGATTTCTTTAACCCTTTATTCAGGAATTGTTTTATTTGGGTTTGATTGGGCTGGGAAAAATTATTTTCGTCGGACTGGGAACGATGAAGGCAATCAATTTTTGTTTGTCTTGCTAGCTGTTTTTTTGGCTTCAGTTGGGGCTCAGGTAATTGGGGTTGATCAGATTGTTGGGGCGTTCCTGGCGGGTCTGGCTGTTAATGATGTCGTCGGCAATAGCCCTGTTAAAGACAAAGTAGAGTTTGTGGGAAGTGTTTTATTTATTCCCTTTTTCTTCATTGCCATGGGGTTATTAATTAATGTTCCTGTATTTATTTCGACCCTGATTAATGATTTTGGTCTAGCCCTGGCCATTGTCCTGGGCTTGATTCTCAGTAAGTGGATTGCCGCCTGGGTGACTAAGCTGTTCTGCGGTTACAACTGGGATGAAACCCTGCTGATCTGGTCTCTGTCTCTGCCACAAGTGGCCACGACTCTGGCCGCAACGTTAGTGGGTTTTCAGGTGGGACTCCTGACTGAGTCCGTTTTTAATAGTGTGATTGTGTTGATGCTGGCCACCTCAATTTTGGGGCCATTGTTAACCCAGAGATTTGCGCTGCCGTTGCTGCTGCGTCAAACTCGTCAGGTATCCGACTCCGTTAGTATCTGGTGGGAAAACCAGCAGGAACATCACGAAGACCCGATCCCCTTTGCCGTCGTGGTGCCAGTCTCCAATCCGGATACAGAGCGATATTTAATTCAGATGGCCGCTCTGATTGCCCACCATGAATCGGGCTCGATCATCCCCTTGTCAATTGCTACCCATGCTCAGATTCACATGGATGAGCCAGAACTGCAACTCGCCCTGAAGCAAAGTCGCGCCCTACTCAAGCAAGCCCTGCAGGTCGGTGAAGAATTTCAAGTAGAAACTAAGCCGGTTTTGCGGATTGATGGAGATGTAGCCACTGGAATTATTCGCACCGCCTGTGAACAAGATGCCAGCTTAATTGTGATGGGCTGGAGTGAAATTACCAGTTTTCAGGCGCTACTGTTTGGCACGGTGATCAACAATGTGTTCTGGTCTTGCCACTGCCCGGTTGCGGTGATGCGGTTGTTGCAGGAACCGGTTAAGATTCAGCGGATTTTAGTCTTGGTGAAAACTCTCAAACCCCCAACCCTGAGAACGGTCAGGTTTGCGCAACTCGTCGCCAGTACAAACCAGGCTACCGTTACCCTGCTTTACGTTTGCCCTGAACAGACCTCAGACACCCAGGTCGCTAGAATTCAGGAAAGTTGGGTTGAAGCCCTGGAGGACACAGCGGTTTCCTCGCCTGTATCCATCAACGTGATCGCAGCGGATCATATTGCTACAACAATCCTGGGTCAAGCTCAGCAGGCCGATCTGGTGGTGATGCGATCGCACCGTCGTCGCACCGCTGGTGGCTTGATCGTCAGTAGCCTGACCCATGAACTGGTGACTAATCTCAACTGCTCCCTGGTGCTATTCGCAGAACCCCAGAGCTAATTCGCACAAATAATCTTCAGAAAGAGCCTGCAGAAACAATCCTGATTATCGGTTAGATTGCAGATTAGATAATTAGTTAAGTCAAGTACTTCGCGCTCAATATTGAGTCGCCTATAATGAAAACAAAGTTTATTGCGTATTCCTTATTGTCAGAATGGACTCGGGAGCAGAAATAATCAATGAATTCTAAGATCTGGCATCTCGCAGCTTTTGGAGTTTTAGCGGTTGGGGCAGGTATAGGGGTTGATGTTGCAAATGCTACCCCAGACAAAGGTCTTGCCTTGAGTCCATCGCCAAATGCTACCGATCAGCTCAACTCAACTCAGTTTCAATCCGACCAGACCTCGGCAGATTTAGCTCAATTGCTGCTGGCCCAGGATCCCCAGGAAGCAGCCAATATTCAGGTCTATGAAAGGGTCAGCCCTGCTGTTGTCTCTATTGATACGAAAGCGGCCAATGGCAGTGGCACAATCATTACCTCGGACGGCATGGTGCTGACCAACGCCCATGTTGTCTCTGAGGGTGGGGAGGTCACGGTCAAGCTAGCCGACGGTAAAGAAGTGATCGCCGATGTGATTGCCTTTGGTGAAGATGGCCTCGATCTGGCCGTGATCAAAATTCGCAATGTCAACAATCTGCCCACGGTCAAAATTGCCAACCCCGGTTCGGTCAAGGTAGGTCAGCGGGCCTTTGCCATTGGTAACCCCTTTGGGCAGTTTCAAGGAACCCTGACTGTCGGAATTATTAGTCGAATTGATCAGGAACGCAATCTCCTGCAAACCGATGCAGCCATTAATCCTGGCAACTCTGGAGGCCCGCTCCTGAACAGTAATGGAGAGCTGATTGGGGTGAATACGGCTATCTTTACCCGTGGTCGTAGTGGGGGCAATATTGGGATTGGTTTTGCGATCGCCGTGGATAAGATTCCACCATTCCTCCAGGCGGTTAAGGAAGGGCGGGCCCCAACCGTTGCCCGATCCTCCAGACCCATGGCGTTTACCAGTGAGAATGCCAAATCTCTAGAACTAGATGGCCCTGAGATTGCAGGCCGTTTAGAGAATGGTGACCCGATTCTGCCCGTAGACAATAGCCACTATGATATCTATGCGTTTGAAGGCAAGGCTGGACAGCAGGTGATGATTGAAATGACCAGTCGAGAAATTGACTCCTATTTGATTCTGTTGGACGCGGAGGGGGGAGAACTGGCTCAGGACGATGATGGCGGAGGCGAGAATGATGCCAAAATTGTGGTCACCTTACCCCAGGATGGTACCTATACCTTTCTGGCTAACTCCTACGATGCTGGAGAATTAGGGGGGTACCAACTTCGGCTCCGGACTGCGGCTCTACGACAGCAGCCTCCAACCTCTAGACCAACCCCTACCGGGGTGTTACTTCAACAGCAAGGCTCCTTGGATACCAATGATGCGGTGCTCCCCATGGATGGTAGCCTATACGATGAATACTCCTTTGAAGGGCAAGCGGGTCAGTCTGTTGTGATCCGACTTGAAAGCCAGGAGTTTGATCCCTACGTGGCCCTGTTTAGCCCGAATGGTCGCCTAGTTGCAGAAAATGACGATGTCAGCCGTATAGACAAAAACGCAGCAATCACGGTAACGTTACCCATGACAGGGACTTATCGTGTTGTTGTTAATGCTTACGACAGCACGGGTCGAGGTCAGTATTTACTGACAGTGCGTTAGAGGCTTATTGTCAGCCGTTAGCGGTTTGAATAATGTTTGGATTCTATTTTAAACAGAATTCAAGTAAATAGAATTCAAGGCTGTCTAAACACCATTTAGCTCCTGTCTGAATCCCACTCAACTGAATCTTGTTCAACTGGATTCTGTCTCAACAGAGTCCAACACAGAAGGCTTTTGTCTGTCTTTTAGCCAGATTGAACGCCTATAATTTTGTTTTTTCCCATGAGGTTGTCCATGTTCAATCCAATTCGATTTTGGTTCGCAACACTCAGCTCTTTGGCAGTGTCTCCAGTCATCTTATTTGCGATCGCTCCCGTTAGGGCAGAAGCCTTGTCTCAAGGTTTAGGGGATTTGATTCTCCTTGCTGATTCGAATTCTGGCCCAGCCCTGACTATTGCTCAGGAATCTCCTCAGCCCGCTCCTCCAGCCAAGCCAGAAGCCCCTGCTAAACCAGAAGCGCCAACTCAGTTACCCGAGCAACCTGGGGTTCCAGAAAACCTTCCTACTCCAGACAACTTGCCTGATCCTGGAAATGCCCCAACGGGCAGCGCCATTTTGGATCAAGCCGGGGAACTTCAAGAAGGAGATGCGGTGCTAGCCTCCGATGGCAGCCTATATGATGAATACACCTTCGATGGGAAAAAGGATCAGCAAGTTACGGTGTTGTTAGAAAGTCAGGATTTTGATACCTATCTGGCTATTTTTTCCCCTGATAACAAATTGCTCCAGGAACATGACGACATTAGTCAGGATGACTCCAACTCCCGGATTACTGTAACTCTACCGGTTGATGGGACTTATAAAATTATCGTCAACTCCTACGACGAGAAAGGTCGAGGCCAGTATAAAATCAGAGTCCAATAGTTCGAGGTTAAAGCTCAAGGTTAAAGGTTAAAGGTTTAAAAAACCAGGTTCTGTTCTAGCTGTTATCCAGGACAGAACCTCAAACCAGACTCTCAACGCAGACCTAGCCAGGTGAATAGATCCTGGTGAGTGAGAAATTCTAGACCAATTAGCAATACAAAGCCAACCATAGCAAATCGACCATTGATCCGCTCGGCATAATCTGTCCAGCCAAATGCTGGCTCAGGTTCCGGATTAACTGGAGTATCTGGGCCTTGAGGCTCAAGGGGTGCGGCATTCAAGTCAGGTTGCGGATTCATGGCTTTTGCTCCAACCGTTCAACGGCTTCAATCAGCGATCGCACGGTTGCCGCCCCCTCTGAAGGTTCAAAGCTGAGGGGAAATTTCCGGCGAGCAATCATTCGCAGTCCCAGGGGGCCAAGTCCCAAAAGTCCCTGAAGATCGCGGAAATAGTTACCGACGACGAACAAACCAAACTTCCGTTCGTCTACCCAGCCCCCCTGCTTGACCAGATCCACCATCACCTTGCGATGGCGAATGGCACGGCTAGTGCTAGCATCCTTGCGTTCCAGAATTTCGCGCTTGATTTGAGTAATTTGATCCAGAGGAGCGACCTCCATCGGACAGACGCTATTACAGTTGTAGCAGCGCGTACACCCCCAAACGCCTTGAACCCCATGGTTGTACTGTTCTAGCCGCTGTTCTGTCTGATCGTCCCGGGTATCAGCCAGCATTCGTTGGGCCTTGGCTAGGGCATGGGGGCCAACAAATTCAGGATTGACTTCCAGGGCATTGCAGTCTGAGTAGCAGGCTCCGCAGAGAATACAGTTGCCCGTTTGATTGAGTTTGGCCCGCTCTTCTGGGGTCTGAAGAAATTCTCGCTCTGGCATCGTTCGAGCGGCTGAACTGACATAGGGTTCAACGGTCTGAAGATTTTGCCAGAACTGACCCATGTCCACCACTAAATCCTTGATCACGGGCAGATTTCCCATGGGAGCAATGGTCATGGTCGGGGGGCCATCCAGAGGAGAGAAGGACGTGCTAGATTTGGCGATTTCCTCTAGTCGGGCCACCTCACTGGCAATGTTTTCCTTACAAGCCAGGGCAGAACGGCCATTAATTCGCATTGAGCAGCTACCGCAAATTGTATTGCGACAGTTCTTGCGAAAGGCCAAGCCCCCATCCTGTTCCCATTTAATCCGGTTGAGACAATCAAGAATGGTATTTCCCGGCTCTACTTCAAGGGTGTAGGTCTGAAAATGAGGAGCCTGGTCTGGGGTTTGCCGGAGAATTTTAAATTCAACTTTAAATTGGACTTCCATGGGTCAGGAGCATTAACAGAGAAAACCTACCCCTAGTATAGACTGACCTACCTGGGAATCACCCTTGGTTCAATCAAGTTCAATCAAGTCCAATTAATTATTCCTGGTTAGCCCTGGCATCCTGAACCGCTGCCCAAAATAGAAAGATGCCCAACGGAATGCTCAGCAGCAAAATTGCCGTAGTCACCGAACTACCCAACTGTGGAGTTCCAGAAGACAACTCAAAGATAGAACCGACGGCAGCGATCGCCGCAACACAGGATCCGCCCAACAATAAACTGCTTTTTGGCGTACCAACCATAATTTAATCAATCCTTTGAACTGCCTTAGGGGAAAATTTGTGCTTTGCCAATTCAGCATTGAGAGCGAGTTGATTGTCTACCCGATCGACAAACAGAACCCCATTCAAATGATCGATCTCATGTTGAATAACACGAGAGAGCAACTCATTCGCTTGCATCGACCGAGGCCGCCCGGTTTCATCCTTAAACGTCACCTCAACCACTTCAGGGCGAATCACATCCATATAAACCCCAGGAATACTCAGACACCCTTCCTGAACTGGGGAAACTTCCTGGCTCAACTTTTTAATCACTGGATTAATCAGAATCAAAGGGGGTGTTGCTCCGTTATCAGGTTCACAGTCAATCACAAGGAGCTGTTTTTGAATTCCAACTTGAGGGGCTGCCAGACCAATCCCATCAGCGCTGTACATGGTTTGCAGCATTTGCCGAACGATCTGGCGGATCTCATCATCGACTCGGGCAATCCGTTTGGCAGATTGACGGAGCGTGCGATCGCCCAGATAGTGCAACTCAAGGGGAGGATTCTTTAACTTTTGTTTCTCAACTTGAACCTGAACCGTCATGATCAATCCCTTACCTGTCAGCTTTAATGGTCTTAACACTTCAATCTTAACTTCGATCTTAAAGTATTTTTACCAATTCTGGAAATACCCGGCAGGAAACTGCTGGAAATCAGGGCTGAGGAATGAGACCAAGAATCATCGTTCAAATCAGCCCAGTTACTTAAAGCACAGCCATACACTCGATCTCTACCAGGACATCCTTAGGCAATCGAGACACCTCTACACAAGCCCGGGCGGGGGCGGTTTCAGAGTCAAAATAACTGGCATAAACTGCATTCACAGCGGTAAAATCGTTCATACTTTTCAAGAAGATTGTGGTTTTGACAACGTCTTTCCAGGTTGCCCCAGCAGCGATCAAAACTGCCTCTAAATTTTGCATTACCTGCTGCGTTTGTTGGCTGACATCCTCAGAGTCAATGAGCTGATTTGTCGCCGGATCAATGGGAATTTGTCCAGAAACAAACACCATATTATCGGCAACTATGGCTTGGTTGTAGGGCCCAACCGGGGATGGAGCCTGTCCAGTACGAATAATTTGATGGCCCATGGGATTTCTTTAAACCTACTTCAGTTGACCCGGCGATCCAGACTACGAAGGCCGTAACAAATCTCCTCGAATCCAGCCACTTCGGCCATTTCGGGGAACCAGGATCCTATACCAGATAAAGCCATCTGTCGAGTTATTCTCTCTACCTAGCACATCCACTGTTGTTCCCTGCCTCAGCTTAGTAATTACCCCAGAACGAGCTGTAGGACGACTTCGCACATTCACCTGGCGGGGAGTGACCTGGGCAGCGGTTCCCGGAGAAAAATTCCGCCCCCTAAAGGATTCAGTTGATCTGGCTCCTCGCCAATTCTCGGGCATGGGCCATGCTGTCCAGGAGTATAGGCCCTCCCGCAGGAGAATCCGACCATCTTCAATTTTGGTAAAGCCCCGGTCTGGATTAATCACATAACGGGCTCTGCCACTTTCAGCCTTGTATTCATACTTACGATTAGTTGGAGAAGCAGGCAGGGTAATAGCTTGAGCTGAATCATCCCCTTTGAGAAAGCTATGGAGGTACAGACGACCACTTTGGACTTCACAAATAATGATGACATTCTCTGCTGTTTCGTATCGTAGAGCAGTGTAGGCATCCTGGCCGATTTTCTCTAGGGCTGACTGAGGACATTCCTGTGGACTTTGCGCCATGGCGGATCCTGGCCAGATCAATCCACCAAGTAGGCTAGCTGCAAGAATAAGCTTTCCTTTCATACGTTTTTATACTCCATACACCCAACGAGCGGACTGGTACTTCCCTCTCAATCATGAGCTGATCTTAGTCTGAAAGAAGCATCTGGAAGAAGCGTAGGATTCTACGGATTCTACGGCGAGTACTATGATTAGTACTTTTGAAAATCAAATCCATTCAAATCCATCCATAACATCTATTTAAGATACACTTAGAGATATATCGGAGCTTTTCCAAACCTTTCTCAAACCCGCTGCAACCCTTCATAGTGATACTACGACAAATTCTGCAGATTGGGAATGCTCACAAACTGATTCAGCAAAATCGTCTGATTGACCGTTATTATAAAACTTTGGATTTGATATTTTCCAGCCATTCAACTCTGATAAACTCCCACTGAATAAACTAGCATGGCCCAGAACGAGACTCGCAACGAAGCAGAAGTCCGCGCCCGAAAAGTTGAGGAATTACGTTCCCTGGGGGTTGACCCATACCCAAGTCAGGCCTTCCGGCGATCGCACACCGCCCAGCAGATTCAAATCCTGTTTGGTGAGCAGTTGGGCACAGGAGAAACTGACCCAGCAGCCAGGTCGCTTCGGGTCTGCGGTCGAATTACGTTTAAGCGGGATAGCGGCAGCATTGGATTTATTGGATTAACCGACGACTCCGGCACGATTCAGCTCAAAATTGAGAAGAAATTAGTCACTGGGGAGGGGAGCGGACTGGAATTTAACCAGATCAAAAAGTTCCTGGATACGGGAGATTTTATTGGGGCGGAGGGGATTGCCTGTCGCACTAATCGGGGGGAGCTTTCAGTTCAGGTGAATACCCTGACCCTGCTCTCCAAAGCCACCATGCCGTTTCCAGATTCTTACTATGGCATCAATGATCCCGAGCTTTGTCGTCGTCATCGAGAACTGGGATTGGTCAGCGATCCCCAGTCTCTCAGCACTTTTAAAATCCGCAACCAGATTCTCAAAAGTATCCGTACCTATCTGTGGAATGCTGACTTTGATGAACTCGAAACTCCAGTGCTTCAAGCCATTTATGGAGGAGCAGCAGCCCGTCCGTTTGTCACCCATCACAATGCCCTGGATATTAACCTATACCTGAGAATTGCTACGGAACTATTTCTCAAGCGGGCCGTTTGTGGTGGATTTGAGCGGGTGTTTGAAGTGGGGCGAGTCTTTAGAAATGAGGGGATTGATAGCACCCATAACCCGGAATTTACTTCCATCGAAGTTTATCAAGCCTATGCCGATTACTTTGATATCTTGACCCTGGTGGAAGACCTGATTTGTGCTGTTGCTCAGGATGTGGTTGGGGATCAAATAGAACTGGACTACCAAGGCGAGGTTATCAATCTGGCTCGCAAATATGACCATAGCCAAAAATATCCTGAACTCACGGGACAACATTGGCAGGTGAAAACCATGGTGGAAGCAGTTCGGGATCAGACGGGTCTGGATTTTGACATGTTTGATCCTGTGGAAATGGAAGATGCCATTCAAGCGGCGGAGAAACTGGAGTTAAAGCTGTCCAAGTTAGAAACCCAAAGCTTAGGGTATTTGCTCTATGCGGTGTTCGATCAGAAGGTGGAATCAACCCTGATGGAACCCACTTTTATTATTGATTTTCCGGTGGAAGTGAGTCCCCTGGCCAAACGTCATCGCTCCAAGTCTGGTTTTGTAGAGCGGTTTGAGCTGTTTATTCATGGTACGGAGTATTCCAATGGCTTCTCAGAATTGAATGATCCCCAGGATCAACGCCAGCGCTTCGAGGAGCAACTCGCCCAAAAAAATGCTGGGGACGAGGAAGCCCATCCCATGGATGAGGATTATATTCAAGCCCTATCCCTGGGGATGCCCAATTGCGGGGGCATGGGGATTGGGATTGATCGGTTGGTGATGCTGTTAACCAACACGGCTAGTATTCGAGATGTGATTATGTTTCCCACGATGCGATCCCGGGCGGAGGAGAGCGAATAGCCTTGTCGTTAAAATAAAACACTAAAACGCCTGAGAAAATGCTGAAGTGGATTCAATCCTGAGGACAGGTGCAGCGCCGAAAAAAAGCAATGATTAACCGAGCCTTAGCCCACTTTCAACTGATCTATGACCCCGAACCCGTGGCAGCTCATATCCTTACCCTGGGGGCTGATCGAGCGATTGTCAGGGTGATGTATTATCGCGATCGCAGGCCGCCAGACCGGGCCTGGTTTGAGATCTCCTCTGACCTGACCCTGCGGGAGCTTTCCTTTGATGACGTTCATGCCCTGGAGTCACCCTGGCGATAAAAACGCTCCCTTCACTCCCATTTCGTCAAGCATTGAGAACTGCTATGATAAGCATTGCTTTTTGCCGTCCGCTTTTCCAATGATTCAGCCTCTACCTTGAGCTAAGACCAGTAGCGTCGCCAGAGAAATAAATTTTCAATCCAATTGAACAGAGTCTGATTGTCCCGACGGTGTTGATGGATCTCAGCTTGAGCGGTTTGAACAATGATCTCTGAGAACGTCAACCAGACATGGGGATGAGCGGAGATCGCCTTGAGCTTCAGGTTCTGACGAATGGCCAGAGCTAGAGTATTAATGATTTCACTGGCCTGGGGACTGACCACTGATGCACCCAGGATTTTACCATTCCGATGGCCAATTAATTTGAGAAATCCGGTGGTTTCCTGAGCGAGCATTGCCCTGGGTAGGGTTTTGAGATCGTCTTGCCGCACCCATACCTGGTTGCCGTAACGCCATCTGGCTTGCTGCTCCGTGAGTCCAACTCGAGCCACCTGGGGATAGCTAAAAAGTGCCCAGGGAATACCCCGATAGGATACCTGAAAGGTGGGCCAGTAAAGGGCATTTTTCAGGGCGACCTGGGCTTCGTAGTTTGCCAGATGCACCAGGGAATACCCGCCAATTGCTTCTCCACAGGCGTAAATTCGAGGATTGGTGGTTTGTAATCTAGCATTGAGTTGGAGGGAACACCGCTTTAGGGCAACCCCAACCCCAGGCAGATTCAAGTGATCCAGGTCAGGCTGTTGACCCGCAGCCAGAAAAATTTCATTCACTTCGATGGCTTTATTCCCAATCTGAATCCATTTTTGGGCGGCAATCTTTTGGGCCTGAATCACATCAACCTGGGTCAGGACTTGAATCCCCATGGCTTCTAACCTGGCCTGGATCAGACCTGATACCTCTGGATCCTCCTGAGCTAGAATCTGAGAACTCTGGACTGCAATTGTCACCTGAGATCCAAGCTGAGCAAAGGTTTGAGCCAGTTCTAGTCCCCGTGGATCCCCGCCGATCACCACTAAGCGCGGGGGAATCTGACTGAGTTTGGCCAGGGTTCTCGGGGTGAGAAATCCGGTCAGGGACAGCCCTGGAATATCTGGAATATTGGGTTTCCCTGCGGTTGCCAGCAAGTAGGTACGCGATCGCAGCATCCGCTGATTCACTCGGAATCCCAACCGGGGCTTGGCCACAAATTCTCCCTGACCCAGAACAACATCGACCCCTTGAGTGGCCAAGTGATTGAGTGAATAGGACTCTGCCGCGTTATGGGTAACTTGCTTGGCCCAGTATTGTAAATTGTCCCAGATTGCTCCACGATTAACCTCTGAATCGGCCTCTGCAGGAGACTCCAACTGAATCCCAGGACAGTCCTGAAAAATCCCAGGTTTTGTAAGTCCCCAGTCCGATCCAGGGATTGGCTGACAGTCCCCAGGGCTTGACCATAGAAAGTTCCTAAAATCGGGCCAATCGGCTCCTCCCAGGACTGCGGTTCAACCAGGGCAACTCGGGCCTGCATCTGGGCCGCCTTCAGCGCTGCATATCTCCCGGTCAGGCTTCCACCAATAATGACGACATCATAGTCCAGCATGAACCCACAAAAAGGTTGAACAAAAATAAGTGTTAATCTTCCCCTAACACTTGGGCCAGGCCATCCAATAATTTTTGATTGTCTGCCTCAGTCCGAACCGCTACTCGAAAGTAGTGTTCCCCCAGTTCTGGAAAACTCAGACAATCTCGAACCAGAAGGTGATGGTTTTGGAGCAACTCTGACTGTAAACGGGATACAGGCTTTTTAGAGTAAAGCAACACAAAGTTGACCGCAGTGCTGTAGGCATACAGTCCAGAAAGCTGGCTCAAGCCTTGGTGTAGTTTAAAACGAGCTGTTTCAAGCCAATCCCAGGTTTTCTGTTGAAAGGGCTGATCCTGTAACACTGCCATTCCCGCCGCAACGGCCAGGGTATTGACAGGCCAGGGATCTCGCCATTTTTGCCAGCGCCGAATTCGATCAGGATGGGTAATCACATAACCCAACCTCAATCCCGGTAAACTGTAGAACTTGGTCAGGGATCGCAGAATCACCAGATTGTCAAACTCAGTTACGGTATCCACTAGGCTTTGTTGCCGATCTGAAGGCAAGAAGTCCATAAACGCTTCATCCACCACAACCAAAGCAAACTGCTCCAAATAGGGCCGCAGGGATTCCTTAAAAAACAGCCAACCGGTGGGATTATGGGGATTATTAACCAATACCCCCATATCAAATAAGGGATGAAAACATAACCCTTCAATCGTAGTTTTGATCTGGGCTCCCTGATCCTTGAGCATTCCGGACTCGAAGACCCCAATCGGGCAGTCCACGACCTTGGCTCCAAAGGCTTTGAGCGATCGCCGATAATCCCCAAAGGCCGGAGTCAAGAGATTTACCGCCTCTAGTTGGGCCAGTTCCCGCCCAATCCAGGTGAGTAACTCCGCTGCCCCGTTTCCTGGCAAAATCCACTCTTCATCCAGGGGAGAATGGGCCTGAGCCAGGGCAGAGCGCAGGTCTTGATATTCTGGATCGGGATAGGCGCTGATTTGAGGGAGATTGGCTTTGATGGCGGCGATCGCAGATGCCGGGGGGCCAAGGGGATTAATACTGGCAGAAAAATCCAGAATATCACTCTCCGGACAGCCTGCAACTGAGGCTGCCCAAGCAATGTTTCCCCCCATGACGGGGTCTGACAAAGGGTTTAACCGACACGATTAACTTTCTGACTTATCGGGTGCGACTTTCTCTTTGAAAGATTTTCCAGCCGAGAACGCCGGAACCCGGGTTGCTGGAATCTCCATCTTCTCACCGGTCTTAGGATTGCGTCCCTCCCGAGCTTTACGCTCCCGAGACTCAAAAGAACCAAATCCCACCAGTGTTACCTTATCACTGCGGGATACCGCCTCCATAATGGTATCCAAAGTAGCTGAGAGAACTGCATCTGCTTGTTTTTTAGTAACATCAGCCTTCTCAGCAATGGAATCCACCAATTCTCCTTTGTTCATGGCATTCATGCTCCACTATAAAGAAATTACATCTATTTTCAGGGTGGATTGATCACAAATTTTTAGATCGGATCGCTGTAACCCTTCTATAATGCAACTTACACTGCATTATTCTAATCGTTTTAACCTGAATTTGGCAGGATTAAATCTTTAATTTACACTTTTGATTGACCCGCAACCCAACTTCAACAGGGATTATCCTTCGGTTCACAGGCACCAATACTCACCCAGCTACTCGATCCATCCACCCAATGCTCCTTCTTCCAGATGGGAGCCTGATGCTTCAAGGTATCAATCCCATATTGACAGGCGGCAAATGCTTCTCCTCGATGGGGACAGCCCACAGCCACCAGAACACTGATTTCACCCACCTGCAATCGCCCAACCCGGTGATGAATGACAACGCGGGTGACACTAGGCCACCGTTGACGAATATCTACCGCAATCTGGCTGAATACCTTCAAGGCCATGGGCTGGTAAGCCTGGTATTCCAGGGCTTCAACCAGTCTGCCCTCAGTCTGCTGGCGCACCATCCCACTCATCAGGACAACGGCCCCGTTGGCGGGAGTCTCTGCTAAACCATAGATATCGCCCAAGCTCAGGGGAGCCAGGGTAACCGCAAAACTATCCTCTGCTGGGGCTGGGGACAAATCCGGATTCAGGAGGGTGAAACTCATCTGAACAGTATAAAACTAGAGTCTGGACTCAAACAGTGATGACCTATTTACATCAGTCTAACTGCAATACAGCGATTTTCAATCCCATGAGCTATGGATCGTACTCCAGTCAGCAGCATGAGAAACATTGGACAAAGAATTGGAATTGAATGGGAGTTGAAGATGAACGCAGTTTACTCCGCTGATTTCTCCGGGTTTGAGGGAGGGGCCGCTTGTGTTTGTCGAGTCGCTTCCTGATCCGCAAGTTGTAACAACTCTGGAACCGTGACAAATTCATAGCCTTGCCGTTTCAGCTCAGCAATAATTTTAGGTAGGGCCTTGGCCGTAGCACTACGGTTTCCTCCTCCATCATGCATCAAGACAATCTGACCAGGCTTGACAGCATTGAGTATATTTTTCTCGATTTGAGCGGCGGAAATCTTAGACCAATCCCTGGAGTCTATAGACCACATGACATTGACATAATCCTGGCTGTGAACGTACTCTACCAGGCCATTATTTTCAACACCGCCCGGGGGGCGAAACAAAGAGGTTTCCAACCCTGTCAATTGGTCAATCAAGTCTGCTAGGCTTTCAACTTCTTTGGCGGCGGTGGCTGAACTCATAGGCTTGTAGCGATGATGCCAGGTATGATTGGCAATCACATGGCCCTCGGCCACCACTTGTTGACCAATGTCTGGGTGGTTCTCTAAAGCCGCACCAACCCAGAAAAAAGTGGCTTTGATTTCATTTTGCTTGAGAGTCTTCAAAATTTGAGGGGTGGTCTTAGGCCAGGGGCCATCATCGAAGGTTAGAGCGATGACTTTTTGATCTGGAGCTAAGTTTACCGATCGCACGGTTTTTCCTTTGAAGCGCTCTGGGATAGAAATGCTAAATCGCTGTTGCTCGAGTTGACTAACCGCAGAACTGATGGTTTGGATTTGTTGATTGATCGATGCACCCATCCCAGAGATCTCAGAAACCGACTTGATCTGAGGCCAGGAAGTAGCCTGGGCATTAGACTGGGTCTGTTTTTGAATCAGTTGCTGAACCCCTGACTGGTCGGCTAGGGCAGATACCTCCTGAGGAAGAGGCCGAACCCGACCATCTACTCTATGGGTAATAGGGAGGAATAAACCTAGCGCAAAACTGATAACTGCAGCAACAATACCAATCCCAACCAATCGCTGCCGCTGCCGATTGAACAACTTGCTGTAATACTGAACCACCTCAGTTCTCCTTCACACCATTCAGAGTGGTTAAACTAAACGAATCGGATTAAATGGCATCCCTGACCACAATTTTGCTGAAATTGCGGGTTGTCTATGAAACCTTTAGAAAGGCTTTATCGCTACAGTCACAGCCATCAGAATAGGGGTATTCTGTAGATGTGGGATTCACGCAAGCAAAACCGTCCTGAATAGAACGGCTCAAACCATAGAATCAATATTGTCCATGGCAGAATTGTCCGTGGCAGACTGATTCTGAAAATTTTCCTATGGCTCCCTATCTAGAATCCTCAAGGGTTAGAGCCTTTCTAGAATGGCTATCGGATGGCAGCTTGAACCTTTCCTAAATTACCATAGGTTCTCCTGATATTAGAGTAAATTTGCAGGATTTCAACGTAAACGGCCTGAGATTTATTTTTTATCCAGATTTCGCTCCCGATAGAGCTGAATAATTTGCTGGGTGACCTGATCAATATCCAAACCATCAGTCTGAATCTCCACGGCATCGGCAGCTTTCCGCAGGGGGGCAAAAGCGCGGGTAGTATCTTTTTGATCTCGCAGGGTAATTTCTCGTTCGATAGACTCCAGGGTGATGGGGCCATGACCTTGTTGCTGCAACTCCATCTGCCGTCTTTGCGATCGCTCTTTGACCGATGCCGTCAGGAAAATTTTCAGTTCCGCATTGGGAAAACATAGGTACCAATGTCCCGTCCCTCCGCAACGATGCCGCCCTTACGGCCATAGGACTGCTGCTGCTTGACCAGGGCTTGCCGAACTGCGGGTTGGGCAGCCAGGGTGGACACATTGGCGGTGACTTCTGGGGAACGAATACCCTCGGTGACATCCTGCTGGTTGATCAAAACCTGTAGTGTGTCCTGTTGGGGAACTAGATCAATCTGACATTGATGCACCAACTCTGCGATCGCCGGTTCATCCTGGAGCGCCACTTGAGATTGCATGGCCAGCCAGGTGACCGCTCGGTACATGGCCCCTGTATCCAGATACATTAACCCTAGGGCCTCCGACAATCGCCGGGTGACTGTAGATTTTCCGGCCCCAGCGGGGCCATCAATGGCCAGAATGGGCCGACGATTGCGGAGCACGATATTATCAATTAACCGAGTCGAGCCAATATAAGCAGCTACAGCGAGTAAACCCGCCTCTTCTATGTTCTGAATTGGCTTCAGGGTTTCGGGGTCAACCAATTCTACATAATCAACTTTCAATACGGATACGTTTGATAACTCCGACCAGACCGCCTGCTTGATAGCAGCAGCAGAGAGAATCCCCTGGTTGAAGATTTGCTCTCCTCGAACTAGAGACCGATACAGGGCCTCAGCCTGTTGCCGTTGTTCTGGAGATAGATAGCGATTCCGAGAACTCAGGGCTAACCCAGAGGTTTCCCGCACGATGGGGCAGGCGATCACTTCGACGGGCCAATCTAGATCAGCCACCATCCGCCGAATAATTGCCAGTTGTTGAGCATCCTTCTGACCAAAATAGACTCGATTGGGCCGAACAATATTCAAGAGCTTGGCAACAATTGTTGTCACCCCCGGAAAGTGGCCCGGTCGAGCAGAACCACAAAGCCTATCGGTCATGGATTGAGGGGGGATCACTTGAGTGCGAGTTGGCAGATCAAGGGTACTCGTCGGGGTTGCGGTGGGGGAAGACAGCAAGGAAGAACCCAGGAGAATTTCGGGGGCAGGGGAGAACACAACATCTACGCCTGTCTCTTCACATCGTTTCAGGTCTTGTTCTAAGGTGCGGGGGTACTGTTTGAAATCTTCCTGGGGGCCAAATTGCAGGGGATTAACGAAAACACTCACCACCACAATGTCATTGTCTAACTTCGCCCGTCGGATCAAGCTCAGGTGGCCCAAATGTAAATTTCCTAAGGTCGGAACGAACCCAACGGTTCCATCCGGTCGTTGAGCTTTGCGAACCGTGAGATCGCAACGTAGAGCTGTAATTGTAGTAAACAGACGCATGGTGATGGCAACTGGTGATGGCAACCCAAACAGCAACTGTGGCCGATTGATAGCAAAAAACTGCCATTAACAACCAACCACAGAAAACTATCTCACAGGATTTTCCGTTGGGAAACCTTGCAAGTCAATTATTTTCCGATCAATTATCGCACAGGTGTCAGAATTTCGACGGTGACAGGGGCAACACCGCTACTTACCATGCCTACAGCATAGGCAGCAGCCTCTGAGAGATCAATAATTCTGCCCCCTGCATAGGGGCCTCGATCATTGATCCGAACTATCGTCGAAAGACCTGTATTCTGATTTGTGACCAGAACTTGAGTATTAAACGGCAGAGACGGATGGGCGGCTGTCATTTGATACTTGTCATAAATTTCCCCATTTGCCGTGAGTCTCCCATGGAAACCTGGGCCATACCAGGATGCCATACCCTGGAGCATTTTTTTCACGGTGCGGACAGCGACCCGTTCAGGTTGGGGAGCATTGACAATGGTACTGACCGGCGGTGCATTGCCTAGTTGACGGCGGAGTCGGTTAGTGGCTTGCAAGGCATCTTGAGCAATATCGTTAGTGGTGTCTGGCAAAATGGTGTGGGCATCCATTGCTACCAGATCCAACTCTTCAGTGCCTATGATGTAGCGTTCTTGTCCCCCATCCCATCTGACCATAATGGTGCTGGAGTCAAACGCATAGGAATCTAGCTGATTCAATTGGGCTGCCAGGGTAGAGGCTCGCTGCAGTGGATCATCAGAGGTGGATGTTAGGCTATCTGCTTCAGAAGAAAGGCTGGCTGGTTGCCCTGATTTTCCAGGGCCATTCTCACTGGTAGTGGTCTCACTCAGAATGTTTTGAGGAGTAGCCGTGGTTGTAAAGGTGAGAATTGGAATGTTTCGGATATAGAGAGTTGCAGCAGGGCGCAGGTTCCATTCATGGGCCTGGACTGTGGCGACTAAGCCCTGTCTGTTAGATGTATGAGTTTCAGACTGGTACTCTCCGATCTTGGTCACCTCAGAAGGCTGAGGCTGATCAATGGATTGATCAGGGGACTGGTTTGTAGGAGAAACTGAATCTGACTTCTCAATGGGGGTATTGCTAGCTTGGGTTTGGTCGCTATGCTGCAGGTTTAAGCCGACAGCAGGAGCCAATGTTAAAGCCACAAGACTACCCAGAAATGCATACTTCATAGATTAAAGCTAAAAGCCAACTCGACAATTGCCTATGAGTTACTCAAAAGTAGATGAGGACTGAAAAAACCTGGTCTTTTCAGATCTGAGCGTCAGGATATTAGCAGGCTTAATCCTTCGCTTTTGGGTTAGATCAGCGTTAACTCAACTACTATTCGCAATGCACACCTAACTTGGTAACTCATAGTCATTCTGTGTTTGTTTTAAAACAACAGAACGGGAATCAGATTAGCATGAAGTTTTAGGGTTGGGGATCAGCGCGGAGGGCCACCCTCTGTTGTTTTTGTCCCAACTAGACTGTACAGTTCTCCCTGTAAAACTGGCCAAATGGGGTTTTTGGGAATTGGCACGGATTCAAATCAGAATGTATAAAAATTTTTAATGAATTTGATTATCCGGAAAAAATCAGATAAATCTAGTAAGCTTTGCGATCGCCCCCCCCGTTCTGAAATAGCGGTTTAAAGATGAACAGGTCAGGGATCAGAAACTTTTGAGGATAAATTTGAGGATACCGTAGCAAAAGTCAGCGAAGCCCCTAAGATCAAGAGAGGGTTCCTTGTTACAAATCTCCATTTCAAACTTCCATTTCAAACCTTGATTTCAAACCACTCACGACTATGGATTATCAAGCTGCGGGGGTAGACGTTAATGCAGGGCGCGCCTTCGTCGATCAGATTCGAAATCTAGTCCAACAAACTTTTCGTCCTGAAGTTCTGGGAGGACTGGGGGGCTTTGGGGGTTGCTTTGAACTCCCCGCCGGGTATCAACAGCCCGTATTAGTAGCCGGAACCGATGGAGTGGGTACAAAGCTGAAGCTGGCCAACATCCTCAACTGTCACAATACCGTGGGGATTGATCTGGTGGCGATGTGTGTCAATGATATTCTCACTGCCGGGGCGGAACCGCTATTTTTTCTGGACTATCTGGCTACCGGCAAGCTGAACCCGGAACAACTGACCCAGGTGGTTGAGGGGATTTCCCAGGGATGTCTGCAGGCAGGTTGTGCCCTGATTGGGGGAGAAACTGCTGAGATGCCGGGGTTTTACGGGGCTGGAGAATATGACCTAGGGGGATTTTGTGTGGGCATCGTCGAAAAGCATCAACGGCTGGACGGTTCCCAGATGCAGATTGGAGATGTGGCGATTGGTCTGGCTAGTAGCGGACTCCACAGCAATGGGTTTAGTTTGGTGCGTAAGGTGATCAGCGATCGCAATCTAGATTGGCAGGAAAAGCCGAAATGGGCCGGGAACCAAACCCTGGGAGATATTTGCCTGACTCCGACCCGGATTTATGTGAAACCGGTTCTGGCGGCCCTACGGGGAGCAATTGAAATTCATGGCATGGCCCATATTACCGGGGGGGGTCTACCGGAAAATTTACCCCGGTGTCTGGGGCCAGCACAGTCTGTTCAGCTTGTTGCTCAAAGTTGGCCTATTCCAGCTATTTTTAACTGGATTGCTGAAACCGGAGCGGTCAATCCAACGGCCATGTTAGAAACGTTTAATATGGGAATTGGATTTGTGGTTTTTGTCCCGCCCACTCAGGTTGAGCAGGCGATTCACCATTTCATTGGAGCTAAAATTCGGGCTTACAAAATTGGAGAAGTAGTCTCGGGTTCGGGGGAGTTGTTGTTCAGGGAGTGAGGCAAAATAGGACTAAATGCCGAATGATTTGACCTGCATATTCTGTTTCTTTAGCCCTGTAAATCATCACATTATCAAGTTTATAAATTATTTTACAGCGTTTCCAACGCTGCTAGAGTACGAAAGGTGGCGGCACACCGCGCCGCCACCTTTCAAATCTGTATCTCACGTGATTAGAAATCGCTATATAAATCATTTTGTGAATCATTTGGCTCTGATAATTCCTGAGGTTCCTACGGTGAATTTCCTAAGATAATATTGGTCAGTTTCCGGCGGCTACGATCAGCCTCATAGCGAAATGAGAAATAAATTGCAGGTAGCATTACAGTTGGTATCACTACAAACATCAGCCCTTGCCAAAATGGCCCTTGAATCAAGTTCAATAAAATTAATAAAAATACAGGAATAGTGACGCTGTACCAGAGCGAACACCAGAATAGCAAAAAAGCTATGATCAAGGGATGTAAATCCATCCTGATCCGAACCTTTGTTCCTCCGGATGAGGCTTCAAATTGACCGCGAATTCGGGGTAGAAATGAGTTGCGGTAGTGAATAATTCTCCGGACTTCAAATCCATTCTCTGAAAGTTTGCCGGCGTAAGGAGGATGATTTCGAGAAAAACTCCAGCGGATTCTAGGGGCTTCAATTTGTGCCTCTAGTCTCCGAACTACTGCTGTCAGAGGTTCGGAAGATTGCACAGTAAAATTTTCATAGGGTAAGAATTTCATGGGGAGTACTCCATTTGTAATAAATTTGTAATAAAGATTTGAATCAAGATTTAAACAGGAATTTGATAGGAGTTTTAATAGGGCTTGGAATAGAGAATCCGTAGAACTACTGAAAATAAATGTGCCAGATCCAATCACATGATCCGTAAATCTATTGAGGTATTAAGTGATCAGGAATATCATGATAATGAGTTCGGTTTTCTTAAATGATAGCCAGGTTGATTTTAGAACTACTCTCTAGAATTATGCCACTTTGATAAGTGTCTACTGATTCCAGAAAAAATTTTGCCCTAGAATTTAGTTTTACTGGTTTTTTATCGCCTTTACAATGTTTCTCTTAAAAGACTGTCACATAGAATATTACCCTGGACGAATTAAGTTCTGTAGAGTGATATCAGTAAATCAATCCGGGGGAACTATGGACTTTAAATCAAACCGCACTCAAATCTCTAACATGAAGCAGATGTTGCAAGTCGATCACAAGATTCAAACTGATCTAGAGGGATGTATTATGGCAGCCTGGTTAAATCTAGTGGCTCAATCTGTAGACTCCTACGCTGCAGATGATTGGTTATCTCTCTGTCCTGACATTGACGAGGGGGAAATCTACCGGGATTGGTTTATCTGGTATGATGCCGAGGTTGCTCAGGAATGGGAAGCCTATGATCCCCTGACCAATCAGCGGTATGTTCATCCAAATTTGGCGATCTTAAAAGCTCAGGTTGATGAAGTCGAACGAAAGCGTTCTTCAGTCGGCGCGGCAGCCTGAATTGATTTGAAGACAACAATCAAGAAAATCTTATGATAGAGGAACCCAGGGACGACAATTGTCGTCCCTATGATGTTTTAAAGGTAAATAGGTGTTGTAATTATCAAATGGAAGATTAAGTGGAAGATTAAGTGGCAAGGGGGTCTGGGGCTTCGCCCCCCATCAATCTTCTAATTAATTGCGTCGAGCTACTTATTCATATATTGATCGTATTTACTATTGATTGTATTTACTAAAGATGAATCAAAAATTACTTCCACTAACAGGGATTTACGGCGTGAGTGTATCAATAATGAGTGCATCAATAATACTGTTGCCACTCCGTTCATGGGCTAGTCCACCTCCCAGTCCAGGCCGTCAAGAAGTCTGTACTATCGTCACCTCAATGCCAAATGCGGAGGAAACTGATCCCCTCCTGACTCTGCTAGAAACTACCCGAGCCGCAACGATTGATAACCTGGAAGCCTTGAAGTTTCTGATGCAACGGCTTGACGCTGAGAAGTACGGTTGGCAAAATATTTTAGGAGGCGATACCCTAGAGGTACAACTGCAACCCTGGTTAATTGGAGCATTACGCATGGCTTGTGAAGGAACAACGGCCTCACGACAGGCGACAGTCTCAGGAACTGTCACCTATTCCCAACGAGTTGCCCTGCCTCCAGATGCTGTTGTAGAAGTTCAATTGGTTGATATTAGCTTAGCTGATGCCCCCGCCATCGTTATTGATCAGCAAACCATTAAAACTGATGGACAGCAGGTTCCCATTCCGTTTACCCTGAGTTACAATCCCGCAAATATTGATCCCCGCCATCGTTATGCGGTGCAGGCCCGAATTTTATTCGAAGGTCAACTGCGCTGGATCAGTACGACAAGTTATCTGGTTCTGACCCAGGGCAACCCTTCAACGATTGAAGTTGTGGTTGATCCGGTGGCTTTATAGGTATTTCTGGGTAAAGATTTCCCAGTCAAGACTTCCAGGTCAAGACCTTCAGAGAGTTGCTGTTCAAGTCTCCGATTACCCATTCTTCACCCTACTCCTCACCCAACAGACTGGCCAGTAAGGCTTTTTGGGCATGCATCCGATTTTCAGCTTGATCCCAAATTCGTGACTGCTGACCTTCCATGACTTCATCGGTGATTTCTTCATCCCGGTGGGCGGGTAGGCAATGCAGAACAATGGCTCGAGGATCCGCCTGTTCTAGCAGCTTCTGATTGACCTGAAAGGGTTGAAACAGAGGAATTCGCTCGGCAGTTTCAGATTCCTGTCCCATACTGGCCCAAACATCGGTATAGAGGATATGGCAGTCCTTGGCGGCTGCCTCGGGGCTGTCTGTCACTAGAATTTCGGTCTTACCCTGGGCCAGAACTTTTGCCTGCTCGACAATATCGGGGTTTGGTGGATAACTGACCGGGGTAGCAATTCTAATATTCATTCCGGCCATGGCACATCCGAGTAAAAGAGAATGGGCCATATTATTTGCCCCATCCCCAAAATAGGAAAAGGTCAGCCCTGCGAGTTGCCCAAAACATTCCTGGGCTGTCATCAAGTCAGCTAGTACCTGGCAGGGATGTTCCCGGTCGGTTAAGGCGTTGATCACAGGAATGTTGGCATAGTCAGCGAAGGTTTTTAGATCCTTCTGCTCAAAGGTACGAATGGCCATAATATCTAAGTAGCGGTCGAGCACCCTGGCGGTATCCTGCAAGGGTTCGCCCCGGCTCACCTGGGTGACGCTGGGATTAAGGTCAATCACCTGACCTCCCAACTGATACATGGCAACGGCAAAACTAACTCGGGTGCGGGTAGATGCCTTAGAAAACATCAAACCCAGTACTTTCCGGCGCTGTAGTCTGACTTTGCCAGATTTTAGATCAACCGCCAGATCCAGCAAAAACTGTAACTCATCCCGACTCAAGTCTGCCAAGCTTAACAAGTCCCGCCCTTTGAGCGATCGCATTTTTAGCCCCCTCGTGCTTCATCGTCTGAAATACTACAACTGAAATACTACAACTGACATGCTACAACTGGGCGATTGCCCGCTCAATCAAATCCTGACCTTCCTGAACCGATTCAATCTGAGCCAGTTGATGGCGGAGCTGATGCGCGCCAGAGAAGCCCCTAGCATACCATGTCATATGTTTTCGAGATTGATAGATCCCCCGCTTGCCCTTGTACTCAAAAAGTGCCTGGAGATGTTCTTGGGCACAGCGCAGTCGCTCCACTACGGTTGGAGGTTGTTTGAGTTCGCCGGTTTTGAGAAACCAATCGATCTCCCCTACCAGGAACGGATAACCCAGAGTTCCCCGGGAACACATGACTCCATCGGCTCCAGTTTCAGCCAAACACTGTAGCGCCGTTTCAACCGAATTGATATCCCCATTGGCGATCACCGGAATGGTCAAGGTTTCCTTGGCCCGTTTGATCCATTCCCACTGGGCCTTGCCATTATAGCCCTGGGCTCGGGTACGGCCATGGATTGTAATCATCTGAGCCCCTGCGGCTTCCATCCGGCGGCCAAACTCCAGAATATTGATTTCCCGATCATCCCAACCAATTCGAGTCTTGACCGTTACTGGAACCTCAACTGCCGCCACTACAGCGCCAACAATTTGCTCTGCTAACTGAGGTTGTCGTAGCAGGGAAGACCCACCGCCGTTTTTAGTGATCTTGTTTACTGGACAACCCATGTTGATATCGACGGTATCCGCCCCTTCTTGAACTGCCATCTGAGCCCCCTCGGCTAGAAAATCCGGACGACAATCGAATAATTGAACGCTAATCGGACGCTCATCAGGGTCAACGTCCATAATTTGGGGTAACTCCCGCACATGCTTGATCTGGCTGGCATGTACCATTTCTGTGTACATCATAGATTCGGGTGCATATCGCCGCACCAATCGCCGGAACACCTGATCTGTCACCCCCGAAAGGGGAGATTGCAGCACCCGACTCCTGACCTCAACCTTGCCAATTTTCAGCGGAGTAGACAGATAGGACGGCAATTCAGGGGACATCTGGGGAATTATAGTGGGAGTCAAACTACTCAGTGGGTGTGGCATCCGGAATCCCGATCCGTTTCCGCAGGGATTCAACCTTGCGCTTGGCGACCCCGTTGTCTGGCTCACACTGCAATGATTGCTCATAGGCTTCTAAAGCTGGGGCCGTCAGCTTTTGCGCTCATAGGCGTAGCCCAGGTTATTCAGGGCCGTTACGTAGTTTGGAACTAGCTTTAAAGCCTCCTTGTACTGCCGAATCGCAACATCATATTGCTCCCGACCAAAATAGGCATACCCCAGGGCATTGTGCACCATGGCCAAATTTTGGGGATTTTCCTGGGAGTCGGTAATTTTTAGGGACTTCTGGAATGTGGCGATCGCCTGGGAATAGAGTTGCTTGTCATTATAAATGCAACCCAGTTCATAATACTCCTGGGCGGTTCCTGTTTCACGGCTCAACTTGCTCTCTAATTGCGAGAGAGAACCTTCAACCCGTCGGGTTCTCAAAACCTGGCGAACCACGAAAAAGCTCGCCCCTAGGAGTAGACCCAGCAGCAGCAAAATATAAGAAACTCCCAGGTTATTTTGCATACTTTAGCTTCAACCTATCTCGTTTTCCCAGCCTAACTTTCTTAGCAGAACAGTGAATCAAATCAGATGCAACTCTGCCCAGACTTTTGTGCCCTTAATCGCAGGATTACGGAATTTAGTCTCACTCACAAGCTTAATCCCTTCAGGCACTAAAATCTTATTTACGGGCTTGAGCCGCCACTTCAACAACTTTTTGAAAGGCGGCCGGATCGAGAATGGCTAGCTGAGCCAGCATCTTCCGATTGAGTAAAACGTCAGTTTTCTTGAGGTTGCCAATCAACTGACTATAGCTCATTCCATGCACCCGAACGGCAGCGTTAATTCGGGCGATCCACAATCGCCGAAAATCTCGCTTCCGATTCCGGCGATCGCGGTAGGAGTTTCGCAGGGCTTGCATGACTCGCTGATTAGCAGTACGAAACTTTTTGGATTGAGCGCCTCGAAAGCCTTTGGCTAGCTTGAGGATCTTCTTGCGGCGTTTGCGAGCCACGTTACCGCGCTTAACTCTAGTCATGGTCAGGTATCCTTCTCACTAAAATTTCAAAGATTTCTAAAAACAAAAATATGAAACTGTTCACATTATTATTTGAACCATTAACTCCAGCTCAGTAGCTTGACACAATTATTAATTAGAAGATTGATGTGGGGAGGAAGGGGGCCGTTCCCACCTGCTAGAGAACGGCCTCAGAACCCCATCCATTTAATAACTAATTGCAGCCACCTACTGCTAGCCTGGGAACCATGGCCCAAATATAAGCCTAAATATAAGGCAGCATCAGCTTGACATTCTCATAGTTGGTCTCATGAATTTCTTGCACACGAGACAGGCGAGCCTTGCGGGAAGAACTCTTGTGCTGGAGCAGATGGCTTTTGAATGCTTTCCGACGAACAATTTTGCCACTGCCGGTTACTTTAAAGCGACGGGCCGCAGATTTACGAGTTTTGAGCTTTGGCATGACTCAGCCTAAATTCTACACAGTCCATAACTATAGCATATCCGTCACAACTCAGGACTACTTGCAGGGATAAATCTTGAGTGAGTGAGCCAACATCGATAGCCCGACTCCCGCAGAACGGATGATAAGGGAGTTGGCTCGAGTGGTTTTTTCCATATAAATTTAGACTTGTTGGGAAATAACTGGGTATTAAGATGAAAGCTGAAGTGTTTCAATTCTGAGTGCAGTTGTCACGCTGTCATGAGATAGAAGTTCCATAATCGAGTAGCCGTCAACATCAAATGGTCATCAAACCTCGCAATTCGATTGCGATAAACAGCGCTCACAGCAGCATAACGTTTGACTCCTGCAAAGGCATTCTCACAGACCACACGGGACTGACTCAAGACACGATTATCAGCCTTTTGCTGCTCAGTGAGTTCCCCTCCTCACGGCTGGCGATGAGGTAAGCGGATGTTGTCATATTGCTTGTCAACTCCAAGAAACCCCAAATCCAGTTCAATTGGAATCTCATCAGGAACCCCACCAGCAATGTCTTCCTCATCATGGAACTTCTGATCGTGCAGTTTACCCTCACGAGCTGGACTCAGAACTAAGACTCGTTTGTTTTGGTCAACCGCTGCCAAGTGCTTACGGGTATGTCGCCGTTTCTTGCCCGAATAGTTCTGCTTCTGCCGTTCATCATCTTTTGGACGTTGAATCGGGCGTTCTGTCCCGTCAATCATCTCGTGGGCTTGGGAACGGTGCAAATCGAAGATGATTCCAGCTAGGTCAAATGTGGGATAGCACTTGAAATAGAACAGAATAAAGAACAGTTTCTCTTGGTGACTTGATAGGCGAGCTTTTCTCCCTCCCCCTACTGCTCGTTTGCGGGGTTGAGTTTGACGGCTCTGCTCATACACTGGGCTAAATGCATTGAGCAGTTCATCAAATGCTTTCCGGTTCAATCCGGTCAATGCTCGCAGTAGACGGTCTGTTTGCAGTGCACAGTTGATGTCCAGCATTGGCGCTTCCCATTCTTTCCTTCTACTATTTTGCCTGATTTCCCGACAGGTCTATTGGCTCAGTTCTCCTTGCAGGGCTCGTTCTATCAGTCCTTTACTGAGCTGCTTGAGTAGTCCGTCTTCTCCTAGGATCTGTTCGGGAGTTGGGTGCGCTACGCAGATTGGTAGTCCTGCAGCAGTTCGTCGATGAGCTGGTTGACAGTGTTATTGGTTTTCAAGCTGATCTTGTGTTGAGTTGTCATAGTGATCTCCTGCATTATTGGCTATGTTGATCACTTATACAAACTAATTTACAGTCTCCAAATGTCACGCAAACCCTTGAAAGAATTCCAGGCTCTACGGGATCTCATAGGGTCTACAGGGTTCCTCACCCTGCTGAAGTACGGGACTGAAGTACAGGAGTAGCTACCGCACCGCGCCAGCCCCTTCCAAATTCATACCTCATGGGATCAAAAAATCTCTGTAACAACTGCGATAGAGATCTAATTCAGAATCTAACCAATGGTCTAAAGTTTTCCCTGAGCTTTCTCCATCCGATTGGCTATACTAAATTGGAGAAATCGTACCTGGCTGTGCCTGTCCATGAATTTGAAGTTGACTACCTTAGTATTGTTAGCCTTGAGTTTGATCACGTTAATTCTGACCATTGGCCTGGATTCCTCTAAATCAACCAACCCCATTGATATTCAAGGATTTTCCAGCCTTTCCCCCGAACCCATCGAGGTGGTTGAACCCGCCCTGGCGGATCAAAATATTGCAAATCAGGACAGCATCGCCAATCAAGACGTTGTAACTTCAGAATCCGCAAACCCAGAACTTGGATTCCCGGCGAGCTGCGGCGTTCGACCGGAGCCCCAGAAGGCTGGAAATCCGGATCTTGGCCCTGAGGTTGAGTCCCCGGCTTCCCTCTATCGGTTTCGTCGCCCAGTGAGTTGGCAAAATTCGGTCGATATTCCGCGAACTCCAGATACCCCTAACGAGTATCAGGCAATTGCCGATCGGACAAACTATGGCCAGCGTTATCTTTACGATTTGAGTGGTAAGCCCACTAATAATTATCCTATTATTGTGATTCATGAAACCGCCGCAAGCGCTGAAAGCACGATTCGGTTTTTTCAGACTTACCATACCTCTGAGGATGATCAAGCCAGCTATCATACGTTGATTACCCGGGCTGGAGATATTGTCTACACGGTTCCACCGGATTTGCGGGCCTTTGGGGCAGGAAACTCTGTATTTGCCAGTGCAGCGGGGCCAGAAGCCGTTAAGACTGACCCAAAATATCCAGCGTCTGTGAATAATTTTGCTTACCATGTTTCCCTGGAGAGCCCCCCGGATGGCTATAAAAATGGCCCTTCCCACAGCGGCTATACCCCTGATCAATATCGCTCCCTGGCCTGGATCATCTCCCGCACCGGTGTGCCAGAAGACCGAATCACGACTCATAAAGCAGTGGATCGTTCGGGCCAGCGGTCTGACCCCCGCAGTTTTGACCAGCAAATGTTTCTATCTCTACTCCGCAGCTACCCTTCCACCCAAGAGATCACAATTGGCTGTCGATCCCCCTATCAATCTTGATTCACCCCTGATAAATCTTTCCCATGTTGCATTTCCAGTATGATTCCTTAGTCAATGCCCCGCTCGAAACCGTTTGGCAATTTCATGAACGGTCTGATATTTTGCAGCTTCTGACTCCCCCCTGGCAGCCTGTGAAGGTTGTCCGGCGGGAAGGGGGGTTGGGAATTGGGGCGATCACGGAGTTTTTGATTCTGCTTGGGCCAATACCGATTCGCTGGCTGGCGGTGCATACTGAGTGCGATCGCCCCTACCTATTCACCGACGAGCAACAAAAAGGGCCAATGGAGAGTTGGGTACATCGCCATCAGTTCTCTACAGAACAGGGTCAAACCCGGTTGAGGGATGTGATTACCTTTGCGATCCCTGGAGGATGGCTGGTGGAACAATGTCTAGGATGGTGGGTGAAGCAACGATTGGAAGACATGTTTCGCTATCGCCATCAGGTGACAAAGCAGGAATGTGAGCGATAGTTATGAGCAATAAAAAAGGCTAGTCCAAAATAGCTAGCCTTTGAATGAAAGTATGTTTGAATGTCAAAATTGACAGTCTAAGATTTATAGCTATGACAGATCTCAACCAATTCGGGTTTGAATCCAAGCAGGGAGATTGTCAGGTCATTGGTACTTCTTGGATGCACTTTCCAGATATACACTCTACAGATGCACTTAATTAAACTTAATTAAAATTTCCTGATGAAGTAGGGAGAGTTGTTAGCTTTAAAGAAAATACTTGACTGATACTTTTGGATAAGTCTGTCATGGTTTTTTCCTTGCTTTTTTCTGCTTTATGTTTCTATCTTGACGCTTCTAAGAAAATAAGTAAATCCGTATTATCCCTGATTTTTATCATTAGTCTTCTCAGTGCTTTCTTGCAAGGATGAGATTTTGCCCTGATTGACTGACAAATCTTTGATGTGATTGCCCGAACCTTCCTCACCCTAACTCTCTCCCAACTTGGGAGAGGAGTTGGGGGTGAGGGCGAGAGAGTTTTGTCAGTCAACCAGGATTTTGCCTGGTATCATCGGATTTTACGGTCAGGTGATCTGGATTAATCCCCCAGGATGACGTGATCATTGCGATCGCTCAAAAGACTATTGAAGACTGCGGTGTAATCTGAAACTATAAATTGATTTTTACGTCAACTAGTGGTACTATTCACCTGTTCTGAACTTCGCAAACGTATGATTTATTGGAGGAATTATGGCAAGCCACGAAGTCTCTCTCAAATCCCTCAACCCGCAATGGGTTGCTTCAATGTCTAGCATCATTCCCGACTATCAAAATTGTGGGCAGATTTTTGAGGATTTATTTGACCGGGTATTTGCCTATGTTATGGGTCAGGGAATAGACCAACCTGGGCCTGGACTGGTGATTTATCATGATACGGTATTGCGCGATCTCAATATTCCTGTTGAAGCCACAGTAATCATCCCCCAAGTCATACCAGGGGGATTGGGAGTCCAGGTATACGAACTGCCAGGGGCAGAAACGGCGGCTTACACCGTCCTTTATGGTTCTTTTGAGGGGTTGGAGTCAGCCTACAAGTCTGTATTTGATTGGATTGGTAGCAACGGATATCGGATGATTGGCTCTCCCCGAGAGCTCTATCTGGAATACGAGCGAGGGGGAGACGAGTCAAAGTTTGTGACGGAGATTCAGGTTCCGGTGAAGCCAATGGGTTGAATAACGGCTTGAAGGTTGGTTAAGTATTGCTCAGGAACATCGAAGTAGCTTGACGCAATTGATTAGAGGATTGATGGGGGGTGAAGGGGGGCAGTGCTCCTTTCCTGGGGCGAAGCCCCAGATCCCCTTCCACGTTCGAGCCAGATTGCCAGATGACCTGAATACTTAAGGTGAAGTACTTCTCAAATTCTGAAAACATCGTTAGAATCAGGGCGTACATCCTCAGTTAGATTCACTAGTTAGATTCACTAGTTAGCTTTAGAGGCTTGGGGTCAATGACTTTAGCAAGAACTTCAGAAAACGATCCGATCCTGGTGGACTTTCTACCCCAACAATCAGTCAGAACCAGGGGCAAACTCGGAATGACCTGTGCCCCTGGAAAAAAACACCAGGGGATGCATTTTTTATGGGATCGGGATCTCTCCCAGGATCTAGATCGACTCCAATGTCACTATCGGGTCAATTGGCTGATTTCCCTCCTAGAAGATCTAGAGCTAGAGGCAGTTCAGATTCCCGGCTTATTTTCTGAGGCTCACCATCGAGGCATTCAAACCCGACGGTTTCCGATTCCTGATATGCAGATTCCGCTGTCGATGGTTGATGTAGTTCGGTTAGTTCAGGATATGTTGGTACTGCTGGAGCAGGGTAATAGGGTGGTGGTTCATTGCATGGGGGGATTGGGTCGCACCGGAGTGATTACGGCTTGTTGTTTAATTGCCCTAGGCTATCTGCCAGAACAAGCCATGGCTCTGGTTCGACAAACTCGGCAATATACGATTGAAACCCGACCCCAAGAGAATTTTATTGTTGAGTTTTCTCAAGCCTGGATACCTGATCTAGAAAATTTACCATTAGTCATATCTTGATGGGGGGTTGTCGCAAAAACGCCCATAACTGACAATTAATCGTCAACGAATAGTCCCTCAATAGTCTTTACTTACCCCGCGACCCTAGAGTAAACTGACACAGCAAGACCATTGAATTCACTAAATTCTTTGCTTAAGGTATTGAGGAACCTGTTCGTATGGTATATGCAGAAACTCCAACTCAGCCTGTTTCATTGTCATCGCTATTAGAGTGGGCTCGGGCAGGTGATTTTCGTGCCATTGACTATCTGATTAATAGCTACCTATATCCCCAGGGAATTTCTGCCAGGGTTGCCAATCCTCGTCAAGGCTGTTTACAGGTTCTCCTGGAGTTTCAGCAAGAGCCCGTAGCCGACCGAATTATTCGCTTCATTTGTCGTCTGCTGCGGGAAGTCAATGCCCCGATGGTTGAAGGGGTGAGAATTGCCGGGCGGTTCCAGGGGCAGTCCGATATTCTCTGGAACCAGTCGGTACGATTGGCAACACCTGCAACTCGCAGCCCGCATTCGTTCTATGCTGGAGCCTTGAGTAAGTTACAGTTTAAGACCCTGCGAGTTTTAATGATGTTGGGGTCAACGGCCATGACCTTGATTCTGGGGTGCTGGGTGAGCTATGCCGAAGTGAATCTGCAACAGGCTCAGGTTCCGGTCAAGCCTGAACCTGTGGCCCTGGTATCTTCACCGCCCCCAAAACGGTCTAATCAGGTGAAAGCCGCCCTGGAAACTGTTCCTGTGACTCCCCACACTGCTGTCCAAAAACCCCAAGATCCAACGGTGACGTTGATGTTTGGCGGAGATGTCACCCTGTCCAATTCTTTTGAAGAGACTGTGGGTCAGGATTATCCCTGGGCGTTCAAGGAGCTAGAGGAATATCGAGAAGCGGATGTGGCCATGGTGAATTTAGAAAATCCCCTAACCCGCTCTACCCTGCGCCGTCCCAACAAGCAATTCAATTTCAAAGCTCCTCCAGAATCCGTCCAGGTGCTTCAGGCGGGGGGGATTGATCTGGTCAATCTGGCCAATAACCACACAATGGATTACGAGGAACCAGGGCTGGTAGAAACCTTAGAAACCCTAGATCAGGCGGGAATTCATGCCATAGGAGCCGGGCGGGATTTGACTGAAGCCCGTCGCCCTCAGATTATTGAGGTCAAGGGTCAGCGGATTGCCTATTTTGGCTACTATGATGCCGATTACCACGCCGCCAAAGTCGGGGTGGCTGGAACGAACCCCCGCCACAATGATCGGCTTGCCGAAGATATTAAAGCGGTTCGGGATCAGGTGGATTGGGTTGTAGTGAATTTTCACTGGGGCGTTGAATTGGCTGAGTATCCGGGGGATTGGCAGATTGAGCTGGCCCATTTCGTGATTGACCAAGGGGCGGATCTGGTGGTGGGTCATCATCCCCATGTGTTGCAGGGGGCCGAAATTTATCAGGGTCGCCCGATTGTTTATTCCTTGGGCAACTTTATTTTTGGAGGAAATAGTCGGAGCAATTACGATACAGCGGTTTTGCGGGTGGCTTTGCGTGACGATCGCCAGATGAAAGTCGAGTTTCTCCCGATAGAAGTCCGGCAATATCAAGCCAGAGTTGCCCAGGGCAAAGCTGGGGATCAGATTTTGCAGAAAGTTACCCAGCTCTCGCAAATTTTTGACCAGCCGATGAATTCTGTAGTCGTTCTTGATGGGTCTCAGCGCACTCCCAAATCCCTTGATGGAGTGGCTGATGTCCCCTTATCTAGCCCTCAAATCGTCCCTCAACCGGATGCTCAACCCCCTGCAACCATAATTCCTGAACCTGCTCCAGAGCAACCAGATTCAGAAGCATTGTCTTCTGGGGATCCTGGTGAGACTGCCCCTGGTTTTCAAGTGCGCTCCTCTTCCGGGTCTCAAATTCTTCTGGGGGATCCAGGGATTGACGCGGCTCCTAAGCCAGATGATCTGGCATCCCAAAAGCCCAAACCACCTCAGCCAATTTCTGAAGAGGAAGCCCTAAAGCCCTATATTCAAGAGCCATTTATTGTCGATCCGTTTATTCCATTGCCTTCTAACCGGAAACCTGTCAGTCCTACTTCTCAAGGCTACAACCAATCTAGCGCTCCTATTTCATTTACGGTTTCTCTGTCCCGCTTCAAATCTCAACCGGAGCGTCATGGGCCAGCAGAAAAGGTGTTAAGCTTGAGTTCAGCTAGTTTGAAGTCCGGTAGCCGGATTGAGTTGCCAGTTCTGAATGGTTAGTTCTGAGCTACTGGTTCTGAGCCAGTAATTTTGAGCTACCGGTTCTAGATTGCAAGTCTCAAGTTGTAAGTCTGGAATGGTAGGTCTTAATGACAGAATGAGACTTGACAAATCTGTGCTAGAGTTTCAAAGGATTTTTACTTATTCTTGACAGCTTAGAACTTTTGTGTTTGCGATCGCCCTTGACCCTGACCAGTCCTATAAAACCTACGTCCTCCAGGATCAATCTACTCGATCGAGCCTGAATGTTGTTCCAGAACGAGGGGGAATGGTAACCCAGTGGCAAGTCCAGGGCGAGGAGTTGCTTTACCTGGATGCCGAGCGGTTTGCAAACCCTAATCTCACGGTGCGGGGTGGGATTCCTATCCTGTTCCCGATCTGTGGGAATTTAGCCGGGGACACTTACGAATTTCAAGGTCAAGCTTATCGGCTCCCTCAGCATGGGTTTGCCCGCAATCTTCCCTGGACTGTAACTCAGCAGAGCACGATTCAGGGGGCATCCATTACCCTGGTGCTGGTCAGCAATGCTCAAACTCGGGCCGTCTATCCGTTTGACTTCAAGTTGGAATTTACCTACACCTTGAAGAACAATCAACTAGAAATTTTTCAACGGTTTACCAATCGGTGTGGTGCCTCAGGTTGTCTCCCTGCTCAAACGATGCCTTTCTCTGCAGGATTGCATCCTTATTTCCGGGCTCCTGACAAAACAACGTTACAGTTTGATATTCCGGCGATGCGATATCAAGATCAGGCGACCCAAAAATTATATGATTTTACCGGGGAATTTGATCCCAACCTAGAAGAAATTGATGTAATTTTTAACTACCCTTTGACGGGTTTGGCGGCGATCGCCACGGATACCAGTCGGAATTTGCGAATTTCCTTGAGTTATAGTTCTAGCTATCTGAACTTGGTGTTCTGGACGGTGCGGGAGCAAAAATATTACTGCCTAGAACCCTGGACAGCCCCCCGCAATGCCTTGAATACGGGGAAGCTTTTAACTCATCTCAAGCCGGGGGCAAGCTGTGAAATGCTGGTACATTTACGGGCGGATTTTTTGGAATGAGGATTTCAGGTCAGGACTGCCGATTGATCAATTTCCGGTTGGCGGGCTACTGATTCAAGATATAGATTTAAGATACCGATTCAAGATACAGGCTCAAGATCCCCCTGACGATAGACGAAGGATTCCTTTAAAAGCAACTAGGCTAGGTCTAGCAGTTTAGCTTCGGCCAGCCTGATTCATGAGTATTGATGTAACCGATATTTCAACCGTTTGGGAGCAATTAGCCTGGGAACGGGGGGGCAAAATTGTTTACATTGTGATTGATGGGGTGGGGGGTATTCCCGATGCTGAGCATCATGGCACAGAACTCCAGGTGGCTCAGACCCCCAATCTAGATCAAATGGCTCAGCAGTCCAGTTGCGGTTTGCTCGAAATTGTTGGCCCTGGGATTACCCCGGGAAGCGGCCCTGGTCATCTAGCATTATTTGGCTACGATCCGCTGCGTTACAATGTCGGACGGGGAATTTTGTCGGCCCTGGGGATTGAGTTTGATCTGCAACCTGGGGATGTGGCGGCCCGGGTGAATTTCGCCACCCTTGACGATCAGGGTCGGGTTAGCGATCGCCGAGCCGGTAGAATTGATACCGAGCTGAACCAGAAACTCTGCGACAAGATTAATCAAAAGGTTCATCTGGATTTCCCCGGAGAATACTTCTTCAAAACCGTGAGCCAGCATCGGGCTGTTTTTGTTCTGCGGGGGACTGAACTGGGGGGACAGCTTGCTGATACCGATCCCCAATCTACGGGTATGGCTCCCCATCCAGTCAAGTCCCTGGATCAAGCTTCCCAGGCAACAGCAGAATTGGTTGATGTGTTTGCCCAGCAGGTGAATCAAGTTCTAGCAGATGAGAAACCTGCCAATACGATTTTGATGCGAGGATTTGATCAATATCAGCCTTTTGCGTCTTTACAGGAACGATTTAAATTGTCGGGGGTCTGCATTGCGGACTATCCCATGTATCGTGGCGTTAGTCGTTTGGTGGGGATGAAAGTGTTGCCTCGACCAGGGGGCATGAAGCCACGATTCCAGGCTTTGGTGGATTGCTATGGGGATGACTATGACTTCTATTTTCTTCATGTCAAGCATTCCGATAGTTTGGGAGAAGATGAAGATTTCTCCGGCAAAGTCGCCGTGCTCGAAGCAGTCGATCAACTGATGCCCTTGGTAACAGCCTTGCAGCCTGATGTCTTGGTGGTGACGGCGGATCATTCGACTCCAGCGGTTCTCGGGAAGCACAGTTGGCATCCGGTTCCGGTGATGATCCAGGCTAAAACAGTTCGGGTAGACTCAGTTTCAACCTTTGATGAGTATGCCTGTGGATCGGGATCGTTGGGGTTGCGGCCTGGAGTTCAACTGATTGGATTAGCTCTGGCCCATGCCCAACGCCTGAAGAAGTTTGGTGCTTAATTGACTACTGACCCTCAACGATTGACCTTTAACCATCGATTCTCAACCATGAAGATTACCCCAGAAATTACCTATCGGCATATTCAAAAAACGGCGGAAATCGAAACATTAGTCGAAGAAAAGATTGCCAAATTAGAGCAATTTTGCGATCGCACTAATAGCTGCCGAATCGCCATCGAAAAGGCCCATGATCATCCCAAAAGTGGTTCTCCCTATCGGGTCAGAATTGATATGACCGTTGCTCTCGGCCATGAACTAGCCGTGAATCGCAGTCCCGATCAGGGAACCCAATATGTTCCCCTCGATGCAGTTATTCGAGATGCGTTTGAGGCGGCTCGTCGGCAACTGGTGGAGCTGGTTGAACGTCAAAATGATCAAGTCAAAACCCATCCCCAACAAGCCATGACGTTTGCAAATCTATGATTCAAATCCATTCACTCTATCAAAATTCTACTCCAATTGATCTTAAACTTCTCAATACCCTAACCTATGACAGTTTCAAAAGCAGACCGAATCAATTCCCTATTAACTACTACCGGAACCTGTGTTTCAATCTATATGCCCACCCAGACGGCAGGGCCTGAGACTCGACAGAATCCAATTCGATTCAAAAATCTTCTGTCTCAAACCCAGGAAAAGCTCATTCAGACAGGCTGGCAAAAGCCAGAGATTGCTGACTTATTGCAGCCTGTTCTAGAGCTTGATAGAAATGAATTCTGGCAACATCAACAGCAAGGACTAGCTATTTTTATTGCCCCTAATTTGTTTCAATTCTACCAACTACCTGAAAGCTTTCCTGAGCAGGTAATAATTAGCACTCACTTTCAGCTCAAACCGTTGATTCCCCGGGTGCTGAATGATCAGCAATTTTTCCTACTGGCCCTGAGTCAAAATCAAGTTCGGTTTTTTCAGGGGAGTCGCTATGCCATTGAGGAAATTCAGTTGCCAGATTCGGCTCCCACCAGTCTGGCGGAAGCACTGAAGTATGACGATCCAGAGGAACAACTCCAGGCCCATACCGCAAACCCTAACCCCGCCGCTGGTCAATCCATGATTTATCATGGCCAGGGGGTTGGGACAACGGATAATAAAGATCAAATTCGGCGATTTTTGCAAAACGTTAATAGGGGCTTAGATGTATTTCTGGAGCGGGGAATCATGGCTGATGAACGCCTACCTCTAGTTTTAGCAGGGGTTGAGTACCTGGTGTCAATGTACCAACGGGTGAGCCAATATTCTCATTTACTCGAACCTGCGGTGATGGGCAACCCTGAACATACCCCTATAGAAGAGTTGCATCAGCAAGCTTGGGAGATTGTTATGGACTATTTTGAGCAAGAGCAACATCAAACCCTGACCCGGTATCATGAGCTTATTGGAAGTCAGGCGGTGGGAACTTCGGCAGACCTTGAGGAAATTGTTAAAGCCGCTTACTATGGGCGGGTTGACTCCCTGTTCATTGCCTCTGGTGAAAAGCATTTAGGGCAATTCGATCCAAAAACAAACCAGGTGACGACCCAGGAGCAATCCCAATCTCAAGGTCAGGATCTATTGAACTTTGCGACCATTCATACCCTCCTCAACAGTGGAAGGGTTTATGTCCATGAATTGGCAGAGATGCCTGACCATCGTCAAGCCGTTGCAATTCTACGGTATTAGATCCCTACAGGACTTACGCATTGACAAAATGCAAAGAATGTATAGTTTCAAGGATCGCTAAGCAAAGGAGGCTCCTGCATAATAAATTGACGAGCCACCTCCCGATACAATTCCCGTTGGGGTTGATACCAGTTCACCATCTGCCGTCGCCAACGCCTCACTTCCAATTCAATGAAAGCTCTCAACGAACAAAAGATATAATGAGTGTGAATCGCCTGACTCAAGCGTTGGCGTAGCCTGCGCATAGCGCATACTCGGAATCTTTAGAGTCCACACAGTTGCTTGGCAGTCCGATGGAAACACTCAATCCCCCAATGATCCCCCCAATGAATTGAATACAGTGCTCCAACTCCTGCTTTCCTGCAGCGTTAGCCCCTAGGAAAGCAGCAACCTTTAAGGGTGACAAGATAGCTGAGATGCTGGCTAAATGGAGGATAGAGCATTCAGTCCGCGCTGAAAATGGAGGCGTGGGGCTTAAGCGCCATCAGGGCCAAGGCAATTTCTAGCCCCAGTACGATCAAACTCATCCAAGCCAAAGCAAGTAATCCCAAGGTAAAATCATCGTGATGTGGATAAGGTTGCTGATAGGAATAATATCAAATCCGTTTAATTGCCCATAATGACTTAACGGCCCTGCCCACCAATAAAAATTCGTCAGTTCTTGAATCAGCTCGGTGCGCTTGAGCAGTGATTTCTTCAAGTTCATCCAAGCTACTAAGGCTCCGGTTAGCAATTCAACAACTCTTCTGCCTCCATAATGACTTTTTATGATCGATGGCTCAAATCGCCACCTTCGGGGATGGAAAAGCCCGCTAAAATAACTGTACCTACCTCAATGAATTTGCCATGGGATAATGTCTATAAATACTGATGTGATTGTGATTGGCAGTGGTATTGGTGGCTTAAGCTGTGGGGCTCTGCTCGCTAGCTACGGCTTCCAGGTTACCGTGTGTGAAAGTCATACCCTTCCAGGGGGGGCAGCCCATAGCTTTGAGCGGGGGGGCTTCAGGTTTGATTCTGGCCCTTCCCTCTATTCTGGGCTCTCCTGTCGCCCTTCAACCAATCCGCTGCGCCATGTGTTGGATGCCATTGAGGAAGACCTGGATTGGCTGAACTACGACACCTGGGGCATCTACTTGCCCGAAGGCGAGTTTAATACAACGGTAGGGGCCGATCAATTTTGCGACATTCTACAAACCGTTCGGGGAGATCAGGCGGTGCGAGAATGGCGGCAATTGCAGACCGTCATGGAGCCTTTGGGTAAGGCGGCAACAGCTTTACCCCCTGCGGCTGTGCGACTTGACTTTGGGGCCTTGCAAACAGTGGGAACCTACGGTTGGGATTTGATCAGCCAGGGCTGGCAATTGACTCAGCTTATGGGGCCATTTAGTACTATTTTGGATCGCACCGTCCGAGATTGCTTTATTCGCAATTGGATGGATTTGCTCTGCTTTTTATTGTCAGGTCTTCCGGCCCAGGATACCAGCGCTGCCGAAATGGCGTTTATGTTTGCTGAATGGTATCGTCCAGGGGTGAAGCTAGATTATCCCATTGGTGGCAGTGGGGCCATCGTCAATGCCTTGGTACGAGGCTTAGAAAAGTACGGCGGCATTCTCCGACTCAATGCCCATGTGGAACAAGTTTTAGTGGAGCAAGCCCGGGCCACTGGAGTAATCCTGCGTTCCGGTGAGATTCTCCGGGCTCGAACAGCGGTGATTTCAAATGCATCCATTTGGGATACTTTGAAGCTGTTGCCCCCAGGGGCAGTTCCCCCATCGTTCATCCAACAGCGACGGTCTACCCCAGAGTGTGACAGCTTTATGCACCTGCACCTGGGAATTGAGGCGACTGGGGTGCGCTCAGATCTAGCCTGTCACTACATGGTGGTAAATGATTGGAAAAAAGGTGTGACCGCCCCCCAGAATTTGGTATTAATTTCAATTCCCTCTGTGTTGGACTCCTCTTTAGCGCCCCCTGGAAAACACACCATCCATGTTTACACCCCTGGCAATGAACCCTATCACCTCTGGCAAGGATTGGATCGCCAGGGTCGAGCCTATAGGGAGTTAAAAACCCAGCGATCGCAGGTAATGTGGCGAGCCCTGGAGCGGATTATTCCCGATATTCGGCAGCGGGTTGAGCTGAACCTGACGGGCACACCCCTCACCCATGCACGGTTTCTCAGGCGATATCGGGGCAGTTATGGGCCAGCTATTTCTGCAAAAGCAGGACTGTTTCCCGGCCCCCAAACCCCCCTCAAGGGATTGCTCTGTACCGGGGATTCGGTTTTTCCGGGGATTGGCCTACCCGCCGTGGCCGCCAGTGGCTTGATCACAGCCAATACCCTGGCAACAGTGGCCCAGCATCAGGTTATGTTAAACCGGATCTTTGCTTGAGGTTGTCCAGAAACGGCCAGATTGGGAAGTAACCCAGTTAATCATCCCGCCGCTTCATTAACCGGGAAGCGATCCAGGAGTTGACGGGCGATCGCCGCATGTTTTCTCAGGCGATGGCTCAATCGGGGAACGTGGGGAACTTGAGAAAGAAAGTCCAGGGTACGGCGCAACATCCGGACAATATCTCCGTCATCCAGGCTGGTTTTGGCGACAATTTCTTGCCAGGTTGCCCCTGCGGCCCATCGCTCCACTAGGGCACTGATCCGCCTATCCTCCCAGCGTTCCGGGAGAATCAAACACTCAACCCCAAACCGGCGCTGCACTTTGATCAGAGCTTTTCGTCGGCTCCAGAGTCGGTTCAGGGCATTCTGGGCCGTTTCTGAAAGCGAATAATACACAGAAGTATCAGGCCGAGAAATTTCCGTTACTAGGGCGGCACAGGCAGCGGCCAATTGGGCCGGTTCTAACCGATCAAATTCCCCCGACATTAGGGCCAGGCCCAGCCACAACTCATTATCCCCCCGTAGGGCTGCGGTAGCCTGCCCCAGGGGAAGCACGGTATAGTTGGTGATGCCATAGGAGAGGCTCAGCTCAATCAACGCATAGGTCATTTCCAGACAAAAGGGATCGTCTAGGTTAGCACAGCGGCAATTGAGGCGCAGCCACCAACTGACTGGATTTTCCAGGCAGTCAAACTGTTTTAACACCGCAATCACTTTAAGAAACTCATCCCAATAGCGCTGGCGACTTTGATGCAGATCTGCCTCTGATCGCTGAATTTGGGCCTGAAGATTTTGCCACTTTTCCCAGCGTTTGAGGAGTTTGCGGGGTTCGCCCCAGCCCGTGAGAGGATGGGTTGAGAGCTGAGTGTCCAGGATATTAATTAGATCCTGCTGGGCTTGTACTTCCGGGGCGATCGCGGTTACTCCAGCTTGAGGCAATTGTTGAACGACGGCCTGGGAAAGCTCATCTCCTCGGCGGCGCTGTCCCAGCTTGGCAGGAATTTCGGGGATTTCCAGGTGATCAACCAGAGTTAACCGGGGCAAGGACTCATGCAGGGCCACCACATCCGCCGCAGCCAGAACGTACCAGCGATTATCCTGGGCCAGACAGAGCAAATAGGGGGCCCGACCCGGACTGGGCATCTGAGCCACTAAAACGCCGGTCACAGGATTGGCTATTTTACTGGAAACATGCTTTCCCTGGAGGCTAAGCACTGTACCCACCGGGACTGAAACCAGGGCCGCCGCCATCTGATGGGTACGCACCTCCTCCGCTTGTTGCTCCAGGGTTCGCAGGAGGTTCTTTTCCTGGCGGAGCCGTTCTTGGAGTTTGGTATAGCTGCTAAATTCCTCTGCTAAGGTTTCCAGGGGTTGATCTGCGGAACAGTTAAAGGTCTGCTCCAGATCTTGTAACTCGGCCTTGAGCTGTTGAATTTCCTGTTGTTTGGGCTTGAGATCCAGGGTGGAGAGGTACTGGCCAAAGCTGCGCTCCACCAGTTCCTTCGCCTCTTCAATCGTATGTCGCTGGAGGAGATTCAGTACCATGCCATAGCTGGGGGCAAAACGACTTTCTAAAGGCTCAGCTCCAGCGGTGGCAATCCGCTCCAGATAAGCCATATAGTTCTTGGTACGCTTTTGATCCATCGGCACATTCATCACCACGCTGTGACCGATTACATCCATACCTCGCCGTCCTCCCCGCCCGGCCATTTGCAGAAATTCTGACGCTTTTAGCAGACGAAATCCTTCATCGGTGCGCTTGTAAAGACTGGAAATAACCGTTGTCCGGGCTGGCATATTGATCCCGGTGGACAGGGTTTCAGTGGCGAATACAACCTTGATCAGGGCTTGCTGAAATAGCTCTTCTGTCAGGGCTTTCCAGGCCGGGAGCACCCCAGCATGGTGGGAGGCAATCCCCCGATAGAGGGCCTCCAACATGTCCGGGCGGAAACTATCAAGGTTGGGATTGTCTTCCCGGAATTGATCGATGTATTGTTTGAGCTGAGCAACCTCCGCTGGAGTCACCAGAGAAACATCAGCTTGCATCAGGTCATTGACGGCGCGATCGCATCCCCGCCGACTGAAGATAAAGTAAATCGCGGGCAGCAGATCATCCTGTTTCATCTGCATGACCACTTCCGTGGCGCTAACCGGATGGGTAATGGGACGACGGCGAATCAGCCGGGAGTTGATTCGGGTGCCGCTGTTTTGCAGCAAGGGCAACAGGGCTTCGTCTTTACCAACTCGGGTACAGAAGTGAAAATCCAGGGGAACCGGGCGATAATCGGAGTAAACTAGCTCAGTGGGGCCATGAACATCATTAATCCAATCCGTGAGCTGATCACTGTTGGCGATGGTGGCGGACAGGGCCACCAGTTGAATTTCTCGGGGGCAATAGATCACCGACTCCTCCCAGACGGTACCCCGTTGCCGATCATTCATGTAGTGGCATTCATCCAAAACCACAGTTTCCAGGCCCTCCAGGGAGGTTCCTACCTCGCCAATGGGCGTGCCATAGAGCATATTGCGGAAAATCTCCGTGGTCATCACCACAATCGGGGCTTCTCGATTCATTGACATATCCCCCGTCAGTAACCCGACATTCTCCGCCCCAAACTGTTCTCGAAAATCCCGCAATTTCTGATTGGACAAAGCTTTCAAAGGGGTGGTGTAGAATACCCGCCGTCCCCGATGCAGGGCCCGATAAATCGCATACTCACCAATCAGGGTCTTGCCTGAACCCGTAGGAGCACAGACCACAACGGATTTATCTGCATTCAGGGCGGCGATCGCTTGAAGTTGAAATGAATCAAGGGGAAACGGAAAAAGGGCTGAAGGATCAAGCTCTAAGTGAGTTGGGAGAGAATATGCCACAAGTAAATTTGTAAAAACTAAGTAAAAAAATTAGATAATTAGCTGGGTTGATTAACTGGACTGATTTAAGTGGAGAATGAATTAGGGAACTAAAATTATTCAATCTTTGAATTAAAAATATAACTTCTACAATGCTTTTACAATAATGCTTTTACAATATTTGTCAGGGCGGCTGCACACCAACCCCTGAAAAAACTATCCTTCAATTGTAAGGGTTTCTGAGGAAAGAGTGTATTTTTAGTCACTTCACCGAGAACCTTCCCTCAGATTCGATAGGATTTGGCAAGCTTGTAATGGCTCAGGGAAATAACCGGTTATACCCCAGACAAGCTTGGTCTACCTATTGCCTTTAGATGATGACCCATGATTCCAAAGATTTCAACTGTACCGCTGCTACAACTGGCTTCGGGCGATCGCTGAGTTTGCAGGTATATCAATTTCAAGGAGCGACCCCGGGCAAAAAAGTTTATCTTCAAGCCAATTTGCATGGGGCTGAAATCAGTGGCAATGCCGTGATCTACCATCTGATTCAATTCCTCCAAACCCTGGACAATCAGCAATTACAAGGAGAGATCTGGTTGGTTCCGGTCTGTAATCCCTTGAGTACTAATCAGCGATCGCACCATTTTTCTTCCGGGCGCTACAACAGTTATGATGGGCAGGATTGGAATCGGATTTTTTGGGACTATGAAAAAACCGGAGTGGACATTATGGCCTTTGCCCAGGCCCATCTGCATCTGGAACCGGAAGCGATTCAAACTCAATATCGTCAGATGATCCAGGATCAGTTTCAACAGTTGCTCCTGGAGACAAAGGCTTCTAGTCGAGTCCCCTTCAAACATTATTACCGCTGTCAATTGCAATCCCTGTGTCTGGATGCCGACTATGTGCTGGACTTACACACTTCCACCAACCAAGCCCTCGACTATCTCTACTGCTTTCAGGGCCGGGAAGCCAGCGCTAGGGACTTTTTGCTGGATTATGGGATCTTGATGAGTACTTATGATGGGGATGCCTTTGATGAAGCGTTTCTCAAGCCCTGGCTAGCCTTAGAATCCTGTCTGGCAGACCTGGGTAAACCGATCCAGTTTGACCTGGAATCCTGGACACTGGAACTGGGTTCAGGGATGGCCATGGATGAATTTTCTATTGCCCTGGGAACCCGGGGGATCAAAAATTATCTGGCCAGTAAAGGGGTTTTAAAGGTTCCTGACTTTCCCTTACCCATCACAACCCACCATGAAATTCAGTTTGTCTCCCGTCAGCAGGTCAAGAAATACCATGCGATTGCCGGGGGTATGATTCAGAATCGGGTAGAGTTGGGGACTTTCGTTGAGAAAAACCAACTGCTCTATGAAATCTTGAGCTTCAATAAAATAGGAAAAATTCCGCAAATTCTGCAAGTCTTTGCTGAGGCTGACGGCTTAGTTTTAGATCTGGCCATTAATCAAGCTGTCAATCAGTTTGACTATGTGCTTGCAATGATGGAACTGGGATAATTTCCTGATTTAATGTAGCAATCCCAAATGATTTATGAAAAGGGAGTGAAAGGGGGTGTTGCTCTCTTCTTGGGGACAAAGTCCCCAACCCCTCTCTAATCTTTTTCACGAATGAGATGGGATTGCGATAATTGACACTGATATTGAATATTAATACCGAATACTCAATTTCTCAATTTACTCCCTGGAATTAAGGGTTTCTAGCTCGGAGAAAGCGGTGTAAGCCGCCTTGAACCCTAGCCTTGCCTGTTCTATCTCAGACAAATCAGCCCAATGTTTAGTCTGATGTGACTTACGGGTTACAACAACCATTTCTGGGGTGGGATTGCCCCGCATGGCATAGGCAAAGGGGCGAGCGATCACCTGCAAATCCTCTTCCTGCCAGTGGGGTAGGATCGCTTGTACACTCTGAACCAACTGATCTGCTAGGGCAACACTGGTATCAGCCACTTGAATCACCTTCTGTACCAACTGAGTGATTAGGCTTTGGGGCATATAGCCTGCGAACTGTTGTTGGAGAGATTTTTGTAGGGCTATCCCTGACCAGAGCTGATCGACCTGGGAGAGTAAAGCCTGAGATTTCTCCAGGATCTCCTCGTCAGTTAAGCAATCGGTGGTTGAGAATTCCGTTTCCAGGTTGAGGAGATTTGCCTCCGCTTCGGGCTCCAAAACATTCAGGGGATAGGCGGGTTCAGCCCCTAATAAAGTAGCCAGCAAATCAAGTTCAGCTTGGGTTTCAAAGGGTCGAATGTCGGGTGTCATAGCATTTCCTGATCAATTGTCTAGAGGTCAGTGATTTAGAGATAATAACGGGTATCAGTCTTTAAAAGTTAGTCAGTTAGGGATAGTCTTGAGCGGACTCAACAGCAAGGATAAACTCAAACCTGGATTCATCTACTCCCCTATCTACAATCCGGGTCAAAATAATTCCGTAATTCCTCGAACCACAGAAGGAAGTTACAGGATTTCAATGACAAATTCAAGGGCCTGTCCCTGGGAACTGCCAAACTTGAGCTGACTGCCAGATTCTAAGGGGACTTCCTGATGATGCACCCGCTGCCATCCGGTTTTTTCCTGTACTAGGGTGCCATATCGAGAAAAATCCCGCAAAAAATAGGTGGGCTTTATCCCTCGACCATTGCGACAATAAATCTCAGCGTGCTTACTAGAAACCCATTGTTCTGGAATCACTACATCATTATCGGCAGTGCGACCCACTCGAATACTGCCAATATCAATCGGCCAGGCTTGGGCCAGGGTTTCCTCGGTCAAGCTAGGGGTGGGACTGAAACCCTGGGGGGCCCGCAACCAGGCCCGCTGTAAGGAATGACCCAGCCAGGTCTGGGAATTGGCAGGCAATTCAGTCCGATTTTCCTCCGCAGGTTGCACTAGTTGGCCATTAAACTCAGGATGCATGTACAAGACGGGCAACGTCCAGGCTAATTGATTAAATTTATATAAGGTCAGTAATTGCTGGCGGGCGATCGCCACCGCCTGGTCAATCGCACACCGTTCAGTCAGGGCTTGGGTAAAGGCTTGAATAAAGCTGAGGGCTTCCTCATCGGTAATTGAGTCTCGCATCCCTAAAACCGCCGGAACCCCATGGTGAATCAATACCTTCGCCAGACTGCTACTGGGAATCGCCGGAAAGATCAACGCGGAGGTTGGAGAAATTTCCGTAGCGGGTTGAGCGCCCCAACAGGTATTAAATACGGCTAAAGTAACGCCACACTGCACCAGCATTTGGGCCAGTTCTGTGCCATTCAGTGTCGCCCCTGGCCGCAGAAAAAGGATACCCCCGTCGGGGGCCGGAATCCCATGGCCCGCATAGAATAGGACATTGTGGGCGTGGGTATTGAGCTGGGCTATCAGCTCGGCAACCGTCGGCTGAATCAGGGTAGTCACCTGACAGGGAACTCGATGATCCCCGGTTCTGGCGGAATAGTTTGCATCGCCTTTTTCTAGTACCTGGCGCAGTTGCTCGGCTTCTTTTTCGAGCTGGAGTTGATTAGAGGGGTTGGGAACCTCCACTTTGAAACGGCTAAAATGCTCTGCCTCCGGCTGACCAATCACCAATAAAACGTTTAAAGATTGGCCCCACTGAAACTGGGAAGGCAGGGGATTGACTTCACTGGTGGTACGACTGAAGAGAACCTGCTGACCCAGGGAAATCGCTGGCTGACCCGGCTGGGCCTGCATGATTTCCCACGGGAGGGGAATCAGATCCGCCTCCCGTAGATCTAGCCTGACTCGGAGGGGTTGTTCCTGGCCTAGGGCGATCCCCTGACTGCGATGAAAACTAGCCTGAATTGAGCCTTGAAATAACCATTGCCACAGACTCATGCCTAAATGCTGCATTAAGCGACTGCTATAGCTTCTTTGGGTGGTGGCTGGAAGCGATGAATCTAAGGCAGGAATCGTAGAACCATGAGAAAGTACATGGGGAAGACTGTGGGGAGAGAACATTTCCAACCAGGCCTGCCAGACCTGAGAGAGGTTCTCAGACCACACCCCATCATGATGCACATACCCACTCGGATAGGGAGACTGCACTACCCAAATGGCAAAATGATTAAGCTCTGAAGTGTTCAGGCGGGCAATCGCGACGCTAAAGGAGGGACAGTCAAAACGTGACATGCAAAATCATCACTCCGCAGGGAGAACGTCAAGGGGAAATTCAATCTGGGTCAATTTATAGATTCTTCCCCCATCTTATCATGGGGCCCGATTGATTGCTTGGCTACCCTTGAGCTGAGGGCAGTTTAGGGAAATTTTTAGGGGCTATTTTTAGGGTTGTGGAGCATTCTATAACGATTTTCAATCCAATCTGTAAATTTGGGACTTCTAAAGATTGCTGATTTAGGAGTAAGCATAATATTGACTTTCTCGCTTATCCCCGTTGGCAATCATGCCCAGTACCGGAACCCCAGCCATCTGCAATTCACGTAGGGCTAATCCTACGGCTTGCCGGTCAGTCTTACCCACTCCAATCACTATCATCAGCCCATTGGTATGAGGGGCCAAGAGATTGGCATCAGCCAAACCTAACAGGGGAGCAGTGTCATAGACAATCAAATCAAACATCTCATAGAATTTTTGCATCAGTTCTTGCATGGCAACGGAAGCCAGCAACCGGGTTGGATCAGCGGCCATTTGTCCCGCCGTCAATATCCAGAGATTTTGATCGAGGTTGGAGGGCTGAATCACCTCGCTGGGATCCAACGTTGGGTCTACCACCAATTCTCCTAAGCCAACTTGATTGTTGAGCCCTAATACCTTGTGGAGCTTGGGATAGCGCAAATCAGCATCAACTAACAGAACTTTCTGTCCCATCGCTGCTGCCCCTTTTGACCAATTCAGGGCAACGGTGGATTTCCCGTCAGAGGGCATCGCCGAGCTGATCACACAGGCGCGAATTGGGGCTTCAGCCGCCATCAATTTCAAGTTGGTATTCAGGGAGCGAAATGACTCCTGGAAAGGGCTACAGGGTATCAAACTGGTTTGCGCTTGGGTTAACTGGGAGGTCAACTGTGGCGCTATAGCGGCGGGCAACATCAACGCCTCATCACTGGCGGGAATCACCCCAAGCAAAGGCAGGGTTACACTCTCTGTGACTTCATCGGCGGTATGAAAAACATTATTGGATCGTTCTAATAATTGAGCCGCCAGGATACCTAAACCCAATCCAGCTAAACCCCCCAATGCCAGATTAACAGGCCAATGGGGAGACACGGCAATCAATTGGCCTTGCTGAGTTTGGGGAATGGTGGGGGCAGCAATCAGCTCCCAGGGTTTCTGAGGTTTGGGCTCGACTTCCAGGGCCAACTCCTGGCCCTTGAGGGTCAGATCGGTTAACCGCTGGCTGGCGGATTCCAATTCTCTTTCCAGGGTGGTATATTGCTGGGCGATCGCCGGGAAAGCCTGAATCTCTTGATCCAACTGTTCAGCTCCCCGGGCAAGCACTTGATCCCGAATCTCTAACATTTGAATGGTATTGGCGGTGGTGATCAGGTTTTCGGTCAGCTTTGTCCGCACAGAGTCCTGAAACTTGAGAATTTCTGGATTGACCGTTGCGATATCCTGACCCAGAACTTGCCGCGCTTCCTGTTGCAGCAGAGGCAGGAGTTGCTGGCGCTGATCAAGCAGGGTTTGAATCTGAGGGGCTTTCTCGGTAAACCGGGTGGATTCAATCGCAATATTGGTTTCGACGTCGAGAAGTTTCTCCAACAGAGATTGATAACGGGGGGATTGGGTCAGGGCTGAGGCCAACATCGCCTGTTCTGGATTGAGGCCCAATTGCTCTTGGAGCAGGGCATATTGGGCTTGAGCCTGTTGCAGTTGGGCTTGGGTTTCCAGTTGTTCGGCTTGAACCTGGCTCCATTGCTCAGTTAATTGCCGGGTTCTGATCTCAGGATCAACAAAAATATACTTCTGTTGCAGATTCAACATCTCTCGCCGAATTCCTGGAATTCTGGCCTGTAGAGGATTCATCTGTTGCTCAATCCGCTTAATCCGTTCCTGGGTCAGGGATACCACTTGGGCATTCTGAACACTGTAGTTGAGGTATCCCTGGGCTACCTGTCCCAGGACAAATTCAATTTTTTCCGGATCTGGATCTCGATAGCTGACCTTGAGAATCTGGGTATCGGGGATCAGCTCAACGGAGAGTTTATCCGGTTCAAATCGGGTTTGTTGTAGTGTTTGATTGAATAGACTGCTGTATTGCACCTCAGGATAACGGGTCTGAATCTGACTGAGAATTCCCGTCATCACCTTAGGGCTTTCTAATAGTTTGATCTGAGATTGAACATCAATTTCAGAGGCTACAGGCGTTATGGTTTCAAGGGGTTGATCCGCAGATTCAAGCAAATTTTTCTGGGATTGAGAGGGCTCCATGAAAAGTTGGAATGAGCCTTCGTACTCTGGAATTTGATAGGTTGTCCAGTTGTAAGCGGCTGCGGTAGTTGCGGTGGTGATTCCCAGAACTAGAATACTTCGCCGCCACAAACCCCGCCAGAACTGGCTCAAAACCTGGGGCTTGAATGTCTTGGAGTTTGTAGGGGTTGCCGCCAGCCTGATCCCATGGCCATTCAGGGGATAGGTTGGCACGATGGTTGGAGTTGGGGCCGCGTAAACCGAGAGTGGATTAGTGTTTTCAGTGTCCATAGCGATCGCGTCAAATCAAGGAAGTTAAATCTAACAAAGCTAAGCAAACCTGCAATTAGTTGAAAATACCCACAAACCTGAGAATTCCTAGGACTCCATTCAGGGGACTGATATCCCCAACAACGCCGCCAAAGCCATCTCTAAAAGCAGCACTGCCAGAGCGACCCACCAGCACCACATCATTATGGCGTAGAACTGGATTGGTCTGTTCATTGACTGCCGCCGAAAGATTCACCGGAATTTGACGACGGGAGACGCTGCCATCAGGATTCAGCCGAATCAGCTCAACTTCATCGGTTTCGGCCCTAGCCTTATTGAAGCCCCCTGCCGCTCCTAAAGCTTGATTCAAGGGAGTGTTGGGCGGGACATTAACAGGCCCCGGTTGCATGACTTCTCCAACGATACTGATCTTAATGGTATCGGGGGAAAAACTCGCCGTGGCCACCTGGTTTGACTGAGAGAGATCCGAGGCACTAGCCACAGGAACCACAATCGTATCTCCCTGTTGCAGGACAATATCCTGGGTTAAATCCCCAGCTTGCAGAAGCTGCCACAAATCGACAGAAAGGGTCTGTTCGGTTCCGGTGCGACTCAATCGGCGAACTTCAATCTTACGAATATCGGCCCCTTGAGTAATCCCCCCCGCTGCTTTGATGGCGCGGGTGACCGTAAATACCCCTGTCGCTTCAGCAATTGGTGGAGTCGGCTGAGGGGCTTGGGAGTTATCGGGTGGCCCTGAAATCGCCATCTCTGGAGACAGGGTATGGGTTCCGGGGCGGTTCACCTCCCCAACCACCGCCACACTGATGGGCTGGGTTGTGGTGCTAGCAAAGTTGGCAGCAGCCAGTTGACGCACCTCATTGCGGTCGAGATCCGTCACCGTGGGAATATAAACCATGTCCCCATCCCGCAAGGGAATATCCTGACGTAAATCCCCATTTTGCAGGAGCTCCCAGAGGTCTATATTGATCACCTGGTCAATCGCACCGGGTTGTTGCCGTCGGACTTTAACCTGGCGCACATCCGCCAGGGTCGTCACCCCCCCTGCCATCTGCAGCAATTGGGTGACGGAGGGAAATTGTAATCCCGTCTGAGCAGGGGGCAGTCCCATTGCCCCAGAATTATTATTCCCACTGCTGGAGAAAGCATAGGCTCCCGGACGTTGCACTTCCCCGGCGATCGCACCTGGATGGGACGAGTAGATAGTAAAGTTACCGTCACCAGGGGTCGTTGCAGGTATTCCGCGTATTGGGTTTCGATCGCTTTTTTGGCTTGCTCCAGGGTCAAGCCCTGAACTGAAATCCCCCCCACCAGGGGTAGGTTAATTCTGCCATCGACGGAGACTTGATGTTGACCATTGGGGCCACTGTATTCTGGAACATTAAAAATATCCAGTTGCAGGCGATCTCCCGCTCCAAGCAGGTAAGTTTCCCCCGTCTGAGGAATCACAGGGATTGAACCACTTGGGGGTGAGGGAACACCCAAAGTGGGCGGGGGTAAAACTTGGGCCTGGACTGGAGGATTGATTGTTAGTGTTAGGATTCCCAGAATGGAGCAGACTGCCGAAACCTGCGATCGCCGCCCTCTGGACTGCTGCCGTTTGGATAAATTCTCCTTTGGGGGATAATGCCGGGAAATGATCAATCGCTTCATGCTTTGTGTTGTCAACCTGTTTCAACTGCTCACAGTTTCCGAAGGGATTTCGGAAGAAATTCTCTCAATCCCTGTTAGGTTTTACAAGTTCGATACCAACTGGAACAATCTGAATTGTCAGTCAGGAGCGCCATTAATTTTCTCATCCCAATCTAGCCTAATTTTTCTGCCAATGGGGTTCCCGCTCAAGGCAGAACAATATGGGTCTCTAATGGAGACTAAACTAGTCAAAAGGATTGTCCAGGAAAACTGCCCTTAATTCCAGGTTTAGGCTTCTTCCAAATCTTCAAACTCTGATTTCAAGTCTCGCTCCATCAGGGCTTCAACAGCTTGTTGGGGAGTAATTTGATTGTTTAGCAGGCGATAAACCTGCCCGGAAATCGGGACAGGAATGCGCTCCCGCCGGGCGATCGCCATTAATACATTAGTTGTATTTACTCCCTCGGCAGTGCTGTTGAGTTCCTGCAAAACCTGTTCCAGGGTTTTCCCCTGGGCCAAACCATAACCCACTCGATAGTTACGGCTGAGGGAACTGTTGCAGGTGGTTAACATATCTCCCAATCCCGATAAGCCAAAAAAAGTATCCTTCTGACCCCCCAGGTGAGTCCCAATCCGAATGATCTCGGTCAGGGCTCGGGTGAGTAATCCGGATTTGGCATTGGTTCCCAACTTCAACCCATCACAAACCCCAGCGGCGATCGCGATTACATTTTTCAAGGTGCCTCCCAATTCCGTGCCGATGGGATCAGCACTGGTATACACCCGAAACCGGTTGGAGGCAAAAATAGTCTGAACGAACCGGGCGGCATCCAGATCGACACTGGCAACCACTGTGGCGGCAGGCAGTCCTTGCTCAATCTCTTTGGACAGATTTGGCCCTGACAATACCACAATCGGATGGTCAGGAAAGTGAGCGCCCAGATCTGGGAGGGGGTTTGGGTACTCTGGGGATCCAGTCCCTTGGTGGCGGTAACGATGGGAACCCCCGGGGGTAAACCAATGGCCTGAGTTTGTCTGGCTACGGCAGCGACTCCTTTGACTGAAACCGCCGATAGTACCATATCGACCGGCTGCACCACCTCAGCCAGGGATAGGGCCAGACTCCGAGACCATAACGTTACCTGATGTCCATTGTGATTGGCTAAGGTGGCCAGAGCTGAACCCCAAGCCCCTGCCCCTAGAATCGCCAGGGTTTGGGAAGAACCTGAAAGGGAAACCGCATCAGTCCTGTGGTAGGTTGGAGTATTGGAGAAGTTCACAGCAGAAAATAGCAAAAATCTAATGACAGCTAGCAGTTCAGCCCCAAACAGCTCAATCCCTAAAAAAGTTGATGTATTTGGTGTCGGGAATGCCCTTCTCGATATCTTATCTTTAGTGGATGATGATTTTATCCAAACCCACCATCTCAATCGTGGCGCGATGACTCTGGTGGATGTCGAAACACAGGGAAAACTACTTCAGGAATTAGAGAATCAATCCTTAGAACTGCGCTGCGGCGGTTCGGCGGCTAATACGATGATTGCGATCGCCCAAAGCGGAGGGACAGGTTATTACACCGGCAAGGTTGCAGAGGACACCAATGGAGAATTTTATCGTCAGGACATGATGGCGGTGGGCCTTGGCTTCGAGATTGCGCCGAGTCAAGAGAGCGGAGCCACGGGCACCTGCTTGGTGTTGACTACCCCCGATGCTGAACGAACCATGTGTACAACCCTGGGAGTTGCCACTACCCTGGCAGCAGGGGATATTAATCTGGAGCACCTCAGAACTTGTCAGTATAGTTATATGGAAGGATATCTCTGGGATGCCGTTGAGCCCCGCAAAGCTTGCATTGAAACCATGGAGCAATCCAAACGCTACGGGGTCAAGGTGGCTTTTACCTTTTCCGATGGGTTTCTTTTAGATCGGTTTGCTGAAGATTTCCTGTCCCTGACTAAGACCTATTGTGATGTGGTGTTCTGCAATGCCGATGAACTGCGCCATCTTTATCAAACAGAGTCCCTGGAATCTGGGGTAGAGGAATTGAGTAAAATTGTAGACATGGCTTTTATTACGAATAGCGAAAAGGGCTGCTTTGTGATTGAAAACCAGCAGATTTCTCAGGTTTCTGGTTTTCCAGCCAAACCCATCGATACAGTTGGAGCGGGAGATGCTTTTGCTGGGGGGGTTTTATACGGGTTGACCCATGGTCTGACTACACAACAGGCAGCTCGATGGGGGAACTATCTGGGTTCCCAGGTCGTCCAAATTCATGGCCCCCGCCTCCCCAAAATTGCCATCGATCAACTTCAATCGGTTATTCAATGACTGCGTTGAGCTTGTGATAACTATCTGAAAATCAGATTCTGGCGTTGCATAATAGTGCCATGAATTGAGGCTCAATCTGATGCAATGTCCTGACTGTGGTTCCAGCCATATCCGTAAAAACGGCAAGATGAGGGGTAAACAAAATCACATTTGTGTGGCGTGTCGT
>JAAURB010000075.1 GCA_012033335.1 Oscillatoriales cyanobacterium RM2_1_1 | reverse complement strand
GGTCTGGGGCTTTGCCCCAGGAAGGGGGCAGTGCCCCCTTCAACCCCCTACATGTATCTTCTAATTAATTGTGCCTAGCTACTTACTAAAACTAGTGTATAGGTTTTAGATGAATTTACCTGTAGAATTTGAGGGTTGTCGAGTTATGGAAATGCGATTTCATGCTAACTCATGAAACCTTAACTACTGAGTCAGAATTTTTGGGGCAATTGGATGCTGTGATTGAGCAGCATCATCTGCTGAAGCATCCGTTTTATCAACTCTGGAATGCTGGAAAGCTATCCCTGAAAATGCTCCAAGAATATGCTCGGGAATATTACCTTCAGGTTCATCATTTTCCCACCTATGTCAGCGCCACCCATGCAGCCTGTGACGACCTAGAAATCCGTCGAATGCTCCTGGAAAATCTGATCGAAGAAGAGCGAGGTGCTACCAATCATCCTGAGCTTTGGTTACGATTTGCTGAGGGATTGGGCGTGGATCGACAAACGGTTTTACAACATCAACCCCTGGCCAAAACTCAAGCATCTGTGCAGATTTTGAAGGGGTTAGCCCGAAGTGAAAATCCTGCCGTTGGTTTGGCTGCACTTTATGCCTATGAGTCTCAAATTCCTGAAGTTTCTACGACTAAAATTGCCGGACTCAAGGCATTTTATGATGTTGATTCCGAAAGAGCTCTGGCTTTCTTTCAGGTTCATGAAACAGCAGATACAATCCATAGCCAGATGACCCGCGTTGCCCTGGTGAAACTATGTCAAACTGAAGCCACAAAGCATGACGCTCTAGCCACAACTGAGCAGGCAGTAACCGGCCTGAATTTACTGCTAGATGGGGTTTATGAAGCATATTGCTAGCCCTTAGCAGTCGGCTGTCAGCAGTTGACTAGGGGAATTAACTAGAAACCATGGAGTGGGTTGGGACACTTTGGGTTACCTGCCTCAATCCAACTCCACAAGTCTTGTATTTAACTTGTACTTTAATTCTGTCTTCCTGGCTGATCAGTCTAACTGGAATACAAATTGCGATACATTTGAGCTTCTAAATCTTTCACAATCCGTTGTTTATCCTGACCTCTCGTCAACAGTTTCCAGACATGATTGCTATGGCGATCGCCCCCCGAAGAAAACGCCTCGGGTAATCTAATGGCTTCACCCAACTCTGCCATCAGAACTTGATACGTGAGCAAGCCTGACTGATTGTTTGGTTCAGAAGTTTTAGCAACGTCAGGGCTATGGATGAGCTGAAAATTGGTTCCAATGGCTTTGGTTCTCGACTCTTGACTGGCATCAGCAATTCCCAGGTTCGCTTTTGTCTTGGCTGGCATTTGCGCCACTTGGCTAGCAACAAACGCCATCGATAGGTTCACCCAGGGACAACCAACAGGCGGAAGCGTTGATTTTCCCAAGAGTCCAAGTCCACCCCGACAAACAGCACTATAAAACTTTTCAGTCAGACTTCCCGCCATAAAATTCAGGTGATGAATCGGCGGAAGTTCAAGAGGTTGAGGGACTGTAGCGGCTGATTGTACCGCCTGAACCACCGATTGAATCTGCTCAAAACAGTCGGCTTGATCATCCAGTTGAGTTTTGCAGAAGGCTTTATCAAAGTCGGGCTCAAGTTCTCGAACCAATCGATAAAAGATCCGACAGGAGTTGGGGATAGATGCCTCAGCAATCCATTGATCTAATGCCTGTAGGGATGAATCAGTTAAGCCGCCGGGTTGATCTCGGAGCTTCAAGTAAGTATCAAGGAGTTGGGTCGGAGTTGAATTGGATTCAGTGGCGTGATGATGAAGTCCATACAACAGAATCAGATCAACAGTCGCCACCCAGGATGTTGCCGTTGCTACCCAGTAGTATTGTTTTAAAGTCGGCTTGAGGGCAGCATTTAAGATGATGGTATCCAACTGAGCCAGCACCTCTAAGCTCGGCACCGCTTCTCCAGCTTTGAGGTATTGATAAGTCGCCCTGAGGAGTTGCTTTTCTGACCGGGACAACTGGGATGCGGCTAGGGCGGACTCCAAAGTATTTTCCAGGCCAAGGAGCCAGGAATTCTGGCTGGCAATCGTATATCGTTGACCAATTTCAGCGTAGAGCTTGGACGCATAAATTAAATAATCCAGGAGCTCTAGCGCTGCAAAATCATCGACTGGAAGGGCTTCATTCACCCGATTGTAAGCTTCTATGCAGCGGATCTTGGTTTGATCATAAATCGGAGCATGGGTAATCAGATGATTAACTCTGCGATCAATGTTCACCAAGGGATGGAACAGAGTATGCAACACAATAAAAGCATCACTGCCTTCGAGCCCACATCCTCGAAGCTGAAGGTTTGAGCCTTCCGTGCGATTGGGGGGAATTTTGACCTGGTAACTTTTGCCTGTTTTGACAGTCACCATCTGGGTTCCCCCTTGAAGGGTTAACTGGGGACTGATAAAAATATGGTATAGCTCGTCCCGACTCCAGTCCACCATAGAGCCTGAACTAGTTTGAGTGGGTAGATCAAGCTGATCGAGAGATTCCAGGTGGATGGTTTCCACCCAGCTTTGGGTCTTTTGACCCATGGATTCCATGGAAGTGACTGTGGTTTCTAAAACACTTTTGCTAATTTCCGAGGCCGTGTGGCTGATGGATTCTCGTACCTCATCAGTCTTGCTCTGTACCAATTTTCCGGTTTCCGACGCGCCTTGAGCAATGACTTCTCCGATCTGAGCAATCTGCTGCTTGGCAATTTCTGTGGCTCTCTCTACAATAGCTCGGCCCGGCTCACTAGACTCTTTGGCCATAGACTGGGACATCTCTGATGAGCGCTTTTGAGCGGTGGAGTTCCAGAAGGATCGCTTTTGCCGATTTCCCATGCTCTACCATTCCACTCCTGGTCAACAACTGAAATTTCAAAGATTAAAGCTTCAAAACCCTTAGAACAATAGCCGCAATAACATGGGTGCAACCCCCTGGATTAGGCCAACTAATCCGCCCCCACCACTCGCTTCGTATTCCCGCTCAGGATTTAACCGGGCTTCCAGGGTTAGAATCAATTGATCGGAAATCTGTTCTCCGGCGGGACTATTCAGCTTGGCATAAACGCTTTTAGCCGATTGGGCATCCGCCATTGCTCCAACCAAATCCCCTAAGTCTGCCCGAGACATACTCCGGGCAAAGTAAGCGGCTGCCAGATCCGGATCGAGACGCAACGCCTGATTGTAGTAGTCAATGGCATTGACATAGTTCCCAGCCTTGGCTTCTTGAGCCCCCAAACGATAAAAATCCTCTGCCGATCCGATGCTAGAAGGTAAACCAATAGCTCCGATAAGCTGGGCATCTGTAACTTTAGTATCGGTAAAAATAGCATTTCCCAGGTAGGCTTCCCGTAAATCTGCCCCTGCTAGAATTACCCCGGTTAGATTGGCCCCCATCAGATTGGCCCCATGTAAACTCGCCCCAGTTAGATTGGCCCCCCTGAGATCCGCTCCACTGAGGTCAGATCGACTCAGATTGGCCCCGGTCAAATTTGCGCCTTGAAGATTGGCCCCACTCAGGTTGGCTAAAACCAGCCCTGCTCGGGTGAGGTTGCAATTCGGGCACTGTTTTGTAGCGAGAAGTTGCTGAGTATGGGCGGGGTCTTCAGCCCAAACAGAAACTACAGGCATCACCACACCCAGCAATGCAAAGGGAATCATAACTCTGAGTTGCATGGCTAGAATTTTCAAATCCTACTGTCGTCATCTTAGTGCATTCGATGGGATTTTTGTAATTGTTGCGCTCTAAGGCTTGACGGATGCACCGAACCGCTTGTAAGGAAATCGACCTGTATCTTGATCGAACCACTGTTGCCAGAGCTGGGTATTTGCGGGACTGGTAATGGTTTGATTGACAATCTCACCTAGGGCTTGATCCCCTTCTGGCAAAATACAGCCATAATCTTCAAAGGTCAGAGGCTCTTCAGGAACCAGACGAAACTGTTCAAAGGCTTCTCCTTGCAGCCACAGCTCTCCCAACAGCAAAATTCCATCACTGGCGATCGCACTCAGGCTGCGATCGCGAAGTTGACGAACCCCCGCTGCTCGATTTTTCAAAGCTTGCCAGCTTGCCCCCGGGTAAACTTCGCGGAACTCAGTATCGGTTGTGGTATTTTGCAGAAAACCAATGGCTACCTGACCGGATTGTGCCTGTTGGAGCTCCTCCTCAGAAATTCGAGTAGGATCTAGCCGTAGGGCATCTTCCTGGCGAACCAAAAGCTGAATCCCGGAGGTAAAAAAAGGAATGGAGAAGTCTACGATCCGTTCCCGTTCCGGGGTGATACTGGTAGCTCCACAATATAAATCCACCTGACCGGATTGAACCTGCTCAAATCGGTTATCCAAGTTGATGACTTCCAGGTTTAACTGAATTGGCTTCCCCAACTCTTGCTCAAGTTGCCGTTGGATTAACTGGGTTAATTCCACAGCATAGCCCTGGGGACGACCATTTTGATCGAGATAGCTAAAGGGGACTGCATCCATTCGCACCCCAGCATTCAGAACCCCGGTGCGCTTGATCCGCTCTGATGCCGACTCCGCCTTGACCGGGAGACAAGCCCCCAAGGTCAATCCCAAACTTGTAACCGAGACTATCAGGATCTGAAACAAAGCTGACTTTGCAGACGGTTTTGTGAATGCTTTTGTGAATGACTTGGTAAAGAATTCCGTAAACAATTTTGCAGGTTGAAATCCTTGAGCAGGATCAGAAACTGAGCTTTCCATGTAAGCAATTTCCTCAAAGCAATTGCAGCATATCACTCGCTGCTACCCTGAGCAATCTGGGAGAACCCTGATATCCTGAAGCGACTCCCAGATGGATTGTCAAGGCTAAAACCATGAATCGCTTGGGTTTCCTGGACTTCCGCGAAGGTGGAAATCAGGGCATACCCTGGATTAAACTGTCTCCCTTTTATCAATCCGGGAAAATACCTGCGATTTCTAAGTTCTAGAACCCTTACCTAAAAGGCGATCGCCATTTTATTTTCTAGTCAGAAATATGAAATGAACCTAAATTGCTGAATCCTCCCAGGAATGAGAGTTCTAGCGATCACATTCTTCGCCAATGACAAAAGTAGAGATAGATCAAAACTGATACTCTATCAATTCATTATCGCCGATAATCTGCCCCCTCCATGCCACTGGCAATCAGTTCTCGCTGACGCTTGATTGAAAGTTTTCTCTCGGGATCAACCCCCTCAAACGTAGGAGGCAGCCATACTCGAATCACCAGCAATGCTCCCAACACAATCAGAAAGGCACAGGCTGCTAGAATCTGAGTCCAAGGCGCTTCAAGGACTCCTTGGACAATCACCTCCCGCAACACAGACACAATCGAAACTTCAACGGCAACTCCAATTGAAACCCGCTGTTCCTGGAGATAAATAATCAACAACCGGAATAGCTCCACCAAAATCAGCAAGAACAAAATGTCCGCTGTGACATCTTCAAAAGCTAGGGGAGGTAATAAAGAGAGAAACATCGCCCACAACTGCAGCATCATGAAACAAAACAAACCGATGCACAGGGAAATCACAATCAGATCCTGCACTGTTTCCAGCACCCTGACTATTCCAGAGCGGGTCAATCGTAATCTGGACTTGGGGGAAGTTGGTAAATCTTCGGTGGAGCGCAACATAAAGAGAACCCTTTAAGCAATATATTAATCAGCTTACATTGAAAGAAATTATAGATAAAGATAAATCTATTAAAATAACTAATGATTAATCAGCCTCTTTCCCTATCAATTGCCCTCAAATACCTCTGAGCTTTAGAACTAATAACCCAGTAGATCGACAGTTCCGTGTCAGGATTTGACTCTACAACGAAAATCTTGTTGAATGACCTGCCCAACCCAAACCGCTGAAAAGAAAAAACTCATTCATCCAGGGCAGAGGGCAATTGATTGAGGTCTTGATTTTGCGGGAAAGCATAGCGTTCAGAGGCGGCTAGATTGCGAAATCGGGTAAACTGCGGATCGAATAGTAGCTTCACCGTTCCTGTTGGCCCATTACGGTGCTTGGTGATGATGATCTCAGAAATTCCCCGATCTGGCGTGTCCGGGTTATAGTAATCATCCCGATAGAGCATAATCACTAGGTCAGCATCCTGCTCAATCGAACCGCTTTCCCGCAGGTCTGACATCATTGGGCGCTTGTTAGTGCGAGATTCGACTCCGCGACTCAACTGGGACAGGGCAATCACCGGAACATTCAACTCCCGGGCCATGGCTTTGAGCGATCGCGTGATTCGAGCCAATTCCTGCACCCGATTATCACTGCCCCCCTCCATCAGTTGCAGGTAATCAACCAGCACTAGCCCCAGATTTCCCCCCTGTTCTCCTTGCAATCGCCGGACTTTGGAGCGCATTTCGGAAACCGTCAGATTGGCGGTATCATCAATAAAAATCGGTAACTCGGAGAGGACACTGATGGCCATGGTCAACGGTTCCCATTCTGCCTGGCTGACGCGCCCAGCCCGGAGGCGATTGCTTTCGATTTGGGCTTCGCTGGAGAGCAACCGCTGGACTAACTGTTCCTTCGACATTTCCAGACTAAAAATCGCCACGGGCAACTTCTGGGTTCTAGCAATTTGATGGCCAATACCCACGGCAAAACTGGTTTTTCCCATGGAGGGTCTCCCCGCCACAATAATCAAATCAGACCGCTGGAATCCCCCCGTCATGGCATCTAAGTCATAAAATCCACAGGGAATCCCCGGCAGCGTAATGCCTTCGCTGCGATCCTCAATATCCTGAAAGGTGTTGATCAGGGTTTCGGCGATGGAAATCAAGCCATCCTGGGGCCGAGTTTGAGTAATCCCAAAAATTCGCTCCTCCGCCTGATTGAACACCTCCTCCAACAGTAAAGCTGTATCGCAGGCATACCCCACCACATCGTGACCGGCGTGAATCAGTTCCCGGCGCAGGTACTTCTCCAGCACCAACAAAGCATATTGGTCAATATTGACAGCAGAAACCGTCTGATTGACGAATTGAGCCAGTCTAGACTGGCCACCCAGGGCCTCTAACTGGTCATGATCTGCCAACCAGGTAGCAACCGTCATCAAATCCGTGGGCTTGCCCTGCAGATGCAAGGTCAAAGCGGCTCGATAAATCGTCTGATGAATTTGCAGCGAAAAGCAATCCGGCTTGAGAAACTCAGTGACCCGACCAATGGCCTCAGGATCAAGCAAAATTCCACCCAGAATAGCGACTTCCGCCTCAATATTCTGGGGCGGAAGCCATTGTTCAAAATTTAACTGACTGGGCGGAGGGGGCTTCGGGTTGGACTCGTCAGCCATAATTCACCACAATAGTTCACCGCAAAAACTAACCGTTGACTAGATCTCAATCCTGTTCTGCTGGATCTCTCAATCACTTGATCCGGACTAGCCCTCACCGGTGATCGCAACCACCTCAATTTCAACTTCAGCGCTGACTTCAGGATGGAGCTTGATCTGGGCCTTGTAAGAACCCAGGCAACTGATATCGGGCAAGGTTACCCCCCGCCGATCAATTTCTTGACCCGTCACTTTTTGAATCGCCTCGACTAACTCCCGGTCAGTCACGGTTCCGAAGATCGCGCCACTTTCCCCTTCTTGCTTGGCAATGGTAAAGCGACCGACGGTTTCTAGTGCGGTCTTGCGAGCTTCAGCCTCTTGCTTCAGACCCAGCAATCGCTGCCTCTCTTCTTCCCGACGGCGCTCAGCTTGCTTGAGAATTCCTGGGGTAGGACGCACTGCAAAACTCTTCGGAAATAAGAAGTTTCGAGCATAACCCGGGGCCACCTCAACAATATCCCCTGAGCCCCCGAGCTTATCAACATTTTGAGTCAGTACGACTTGAATCCGCTTTGCCATGACAACTGCTAATCACCAGTAATAAATCTAATCAAAGATTCTAGTCTAGCAAACTTTTGGGTCTAGATTTATGATCCAGACCATTTTCTAGGAGGCTTCGTCCTGAAAATCGCCAAAGTTAAACAGAAAAGGCACACTACTCTTCTCATCGCCACTCATGATGAGAACCTTGGGCATTTGGGATCCGCCCTGTCTCCAAGCTTCAATCGCCTCTTTTTGTAAAACCAGTTCCCCCCCTTGAGCTTTGAGGGTTTCGGCGAGCAACCGCTGAGCTTCGGCCCGACCCTTGGCTCGGTTAACATCGGCCTGAGCCTGTTGTTCAGCTTCTTTGGCTACGTAAACGGCCCGTTGCGATCGCTGTTCGGCAATCTGCTTTTCCTCAACGGCATTGGCAAACTCTGGCGAGAAGGTCAGGTCAACCACACTGGTGTCAAGAATAATGATGCCGTACTTAACCAAGCGTTCTCCCAGAGCCACATCAAAGTCGGCCTTGAGTTCATCGCGCTTGGTGATCGCTTCTTCGATGGTGCGCTTGGCGGCGGCAATCTTAAAGGATTCCTGGGTTTGGGGGGCGATCACCTTGGACACGACATTTTGTAAAGTGCCCTGTTCTCGCCGGATGCTAACCACCTGGGTCGGGTCAAGCCGAAAGTTGATCGCAAAGCTAGCCGAGAGTTGCTGCAAATCTCGGGTGGAGCTTTGGGCCGGAACCTCAAACTTTTGCACCGTCACATCGTAAATATCAACGGCTGAAACTAGGGGCGGTCTAAAGTGAATCCCCTCAAGCAAAGCCCCATCCCTGGCCTTACCCAAAACACTCAAAACCCCTGCCTGGCCGGGGTTGATAATGACAAATGCATTGATACCAATCAGGAAGATGGCGGCAACAATAATTCCAAGAACGATTGCAGGGAGCCCAGGTTGGGGGGCTGCACTTTTCATAAATTAAGCTCCTATGGGAAAACAGTGATTCCCTTCATCCTAAAACGTTCTCATCCGAAATCGCGGATTTTTGAATTTTGGGGGTTATCCGCCCCTAATGTCGTCAGGGATCAAATTGAAACTACGCTAGGATTAGTACTTAAGTTAGCTTTTAGATTCAAGCTACAATTCTTGCAAGAGCACTTGTTACATTACTTGTTGAATTGTACTCGTTGAATCGAAAGTGCTTTATACAGACCAACATTTAGTCAACATTTAGAAGAGTTCAGGCATTTAAACCGTGCAAAGCCCATATTACTACTCCGATAGTGCGGTGCGGACACCGCCTCCAGACTTACCCTCGCTGTTATTGAAAGAGCGGATTATTTATTTGGGTTTACCGTTGGTTTCTTCGGATGACTTCAAGCGGCAATTGGGCGTAGATGTGACCAAGCTGATTATTGCTCAGTTGTTGTATTTACAGTTCGATGCTTCCGATAAGCCGATTTATTTTTACATCAACTCCACCGGAACCTCCTGGTATACAGGGGATGCCATTGGTCAGGATACAGAAGCCTTCGCCATTTGCGACACAATCAACTACGTAAAACCTCCGGTTCATACAATTTGTCTGGGACAGGCTATGGGCACTGCGGCCATGATTCTCTCGGCTGGAACGAAAGGGTTTCGGGCCAGTTTACCCCACGCTACGATTGTCCTGAACCAGCCCCGCATGGGTATGGGCCGCAGTCAGGCCACCGATATTCAAATCCGGGCCAAAGAGGTCTTGTCTAACAAACAAGCCATGCTAGATATCCTATCGAAGAATACCGGACAGTCCCCTGAGCAAATCTCTAAAGACACGGATCGAATGCTCTATATGACTCCCCAGCGGGCCAAGGAATATGGGCTGATTGACCGGGTGCTAGAAAGTGCAAAAGAACTGCCGACGCAGATCCCGGTTGGGGTGTAATTATTTGGGGTGTAATTATATTGTTGCAAGGGGTTTGAATTATGTCTGTCGATGAAATTCTCCGGGTTCCCTATAACCTGCCGGGTAGTCAGCAATGGCAGTGGATGAGTATCTATACTCGCATGAGCCAGGAACGGATTATTTTCCTGAATCAGCCTGTCACCATGGGACTGGCTAATTCTCTGGTTTCGGCTTTACTGTACCTGGATTCAGAGGAGCAGAACAAGCCGGTGTATATTTACATTAATTCCCTCGGGGATCCCGTATTGGCAGGGATGACTGATGAATCCGTTGGGGCAATGTCGATAATGGCAGGCTTGGCTATTTATGACACAATGCAGCACATCAAGTCTGAAATTATTACGGTGTGCCTGGGGCAGGCCATTGGTGTGGCGGCAATGCTGCTTTCGAGCGGCACAAAGGGCAAGCGAGGCTGTTTACCCCATTCCATGATCGCCCTGAATCATACCCTCTCAGGCACCCAGGGACAGGCCACAGACATTGATCTGAATGCCCGAGAAGTCCTAGCAAAGCAAGCCCTGATGGTTGAGATTCTTGCCCAGAATACGGGACAAACTCCAGAGAAAATTGCCAAAGATATGAATCGCACGTTCTACCTGACCCCAGAACAGGCTAAGGACTACGGCATTATCGATCAAATTTTGCCCAGTCGCAAAGCTCTTTCTGAAAGCGTTTCTGGTCATTGAGAGGTGGTGGCCATTTCCCGGGAGTTAGGGTTGCCTAGATCCAAGGCAAGGTTTAATCAGTAAACGCTTGAGCCTTAAGCCTGAATGTCAGCAATGGGTTGGGCTTCACCACCTCAACACCATGAAAACCCCTATTCAGATTGGTTTAGCTTTAGTGGCTCAATCTTGGTGACTCAATTTTAGCTTCAATCCATTCAGTTTCAGTTGCAACTAATACTCACTTAAGAGGAAAGAACGATGCCAATAGGAGTCCCCAGCGTTCCTTACCGTCTCCCAGGCGGCACCTATGAACAGTGGATCAATATTTATGAGCGGCTATTTCGGGAGCGAATTATTTTCCTCTCTGAAGAAGTTGATGATGGGATTGCCAATGCGATTGTGGCCTATATGCTCTATCTGGATTCTGAGGATCAGACCAAGCCGATCTACCTCTATATCAATTCTCCAGGGGGTTCAGTAACGGCGGGCATGGCCATCTTTGACACGATGCAGTACATCAAGTCTGAGGTGATTACAATTTGTGTTGGCCTAGCGGCTTCCATGGGTGCGTTCTTGCTGGCGGCTGGAACTAAAGGTAAGCGTCTCGCCTTACCCCATGCCCGAATCATGATTCATCAACCCTTGGGAGGTACTCGAGGTCAGGCCACCGACATTGAAATTGAAGCCAGGGAAATCATTCGGATTCGTGGCTTGTTAAATGAAATTCTGGCGGAAAGAACTGGTCAGTCCCTGGACAAAATTGCTAAAGATACGGATCGAGATTATTTCCTCTCGGCCCAGGAATCCAAGGAATATGGTTTAATTGACCAGGTGATTGAGGAACGCCCGGTCTAGATCGAGTATAAAGGATAACAGGAGAAGTCAAACGTTCCGGGTCTTACACGCGGTTGAAGTCGAAGGGAATGGACACAGCAGTTTATTATCGTAGGCTAGGGTTGGGGATGGGGGCGAGTTTAGAAGAGGTCAAAGCATCCTATCGACGGTTGGCTCGGCTTTATCACCCGGACGTTAACCCTGATGTGGCAGCCCGGGAGAAGTTTATTGCAGTTACAGAGGCTTATAAAGCTTTACTGATGATTGCCCCCCCCAGGCTATTGCGGTCAGGGCTCCCACTCAAAATTCTGAGGGCACTGAACCCGTGAATGCCAAGCCTGTCAGTACTGAAACGGTCAGTACGGTCTCCTACTACCAACGACCCCCCAAAGTTACGGTTTCTAAAAAAGCCCCCGAGCCTCAATCTGGCACTTTGCTTTCAGAGATCGAAGTCAAGCTCAAAGAGAGTGCCTATCGAGAGCTTCAACAACTCCTGAAGTATCAACGGTTCCCTCGAGCCATAGCTCTGGTAGAAGGCTTGACTCAGAGGATTCCTGGGGATGCAGAAATTCGCCAGTGGCAGGCAATTACCTATCAACGTTGGGGCCGCCAACTGATCAAAGAACGACAACTGGAAAAAGCCAGAAGCTACTTGAAAAAGGCCCTGAAGACTGATCCTCATAACCGCGCCCTTTGGGCCGAGGTGGAGCGGGACTTTCGCCGGTTAGAGCAGGTTTATTGAGAAACTAGATTGATTCGAGTTTACACCACTCAGGAACAGGGGCAACAATGGCTAGAACGCCACCGGGGTCAATATCCGGCTCTAGTTTGTGTCCTGGGATTTACGGAAACCGGGCTGATTCCAGGGATTTCGGCGGCGGGGGCAACTCCAGCGGATCGCCGATATACCGCTGTTGCCGATGGGGAATTCCTCTACAATGGCCCCCAACCCCATCCCCGGTATCCTTTACCCCCCCTGCAAGCTGGAGCCTCGCCAGTTTTAATTTCTAGGGCCGTGATCGAAGGATTGAAGTTGCCGGTTGATGTCTTCGATGCCGGTTTGCCGACCACTCCATCAATTCCAGCAATCAACCTGGGTGGAGTCGTAGCTCGCTGTGTCAGTTCAGGGCAGGCAATGCCTCCGGCCACTGTCCGGCATCTATTTGAGCAGGGCTTGGTTTGGGGCGATCGCCTAGCTGCAGCCGCCCAAAATGATTATTTAATTCTCAGTGAATGTGTGGTGGGGGGGACAACCACGGCCCTAGCGGTATTGCTGGGCTTAGGAGTAGGGGCCCAGGGCCAGGTGAATAGCAGTCATCCTCAATGTAATCATCCTCAAAAACAGGCTCTAGTGATGGCTGGGTTGCAAAAAGCCGGGTTTATGGTTCCAACCCCGATCACCTCCGGAGAATTACCCAAAAGCAAGAATTTTTCCATCCCAACTCCTGACATTGACCCGCTAACCTTGGTGGCTGCCGTTGGCGATCCGATGCAACCTGTAGTCGCAGGAATGGCCATCTCCGCTAGTCGTCGAGGGGGAGTTTTACTGGGGGGAGGAACTCAAATGTTAGCAGTTTATCGCCTGATTCAAGCTCTGACTGCCTATAGTAGACTCCCCTGGCAACCTGAAAATATTGTAGTAGGAACCACCCGCTGGGTAGCGGAAGATCCCACAGGAGATACCGTGGGACTGGCTCAACACATTGGTCAAGTTCCTTTACTTGCCACTCAACTGAGCTTTGCCCAGGCCCGTTATCCACAGCTTCAAGTTTATGAGCAAGGCTATGTCAAGGAAGGGGTGGGGGCGGGGGGATGTGCGATCGCTGCATCCCTGGGTCAAGCCTGGACTCAGGAGCAGCTATTGCAAGCTGTCGAAGGATTGTTGGAGTGTTGTCTGACTCTGCAAAGGATTGTGTGACCCAGCTTTTCAACGGCAGGCGATCCAGAATAATGTCAGGGTAGTCCCTTAGCACTCAACCTCAAAATACGTTAGTATAACCGATAATTTGGCGGAATTACCCTTGACGAGAACAGGATTGTTGCGGTTTTGACCTATGAATATCACCTGTGATTCAGAGCTGAGAGTGTTTGGGCTACCAGCGGATCGGGGCAGATGGTTGCTCATTCCCCTGGGGATGAGTGTTTTGTTCTGTTTGGGGAGCGTTTACTCCTGGAGTGTGTTTAGAAAACCTTTAGAGGCTGAACTCAATATTGGAGCCACTGAAAGCCTTCTACCCTATACCCTTGCCCTGGTGTTTTATGCCGGAACCATGCCAATTGCCGGGTTTTTTATTCCTCGAGTCGGAACCCGAATGATGACAGCAATCGGTGGGATAGTAGTGGGTGCGGGCTATATCCTCTCTAGCTTTGCAAATCAGATTGAGATGATTACCCTGACCTATGGGGTCATTGCCGGAACCGGAGTTGGCATCACCTATGGGGTTCCCATGGTGGTGGTGGCGCGGTGGTTTCCTGACAAAAAAGGACTGGCAGTGGGGTTGACGATTATTGGCTTCGGCCTATCTCCCCTGATTACTGCCCCTTTAGCCAGTAGCCTGATTGGTGCTTATACCGTCAGGCCCACCCTGCGGTTTCTGGGCATGGCCTTCACCCTGATCATTCTTGGAATTGCTATTACCCTGAAGTTACCCCCAAAAAATTGGCATCCTCGACAGGTTGTGTCCACACAATTTACATCCCTTGCCACACCGACCCGTCCAACGCCTCTGCTTAAAAGTCGGTCTTTTTATGGGCTGTGGATTTGTTATGCCATTGGTACCCTAGTGGGACTCAGTGCCATTGGGATTTCGAGTCCTGTGGGGGAGGAAATTATCAATATTGACCCAGGACTAGCCGCCAATAGTATTGCCCTGTTTGCCCTGTTTAATGGCATGAGCCGTCCCCTATTGGGCTGGTTGAGCGATCGCTTCCCGCCTCATTATGTAGCAATCGGATCTTATACTTTGATCTTAATCGCCTGCATATTGATGATCAATGCCCAAACCGGGCAAGTGACCACTTATCTGGTCGCATTTTGTCTATTCTGGTTTTGTTTGGGGGGATGGCTGGCGATCGCCCCGACTATAACCTTGCGCTTCTTTAACCCTGACCACTATGCCCAGAATTACGGCATTGTGTTCACAGCTTACGGAGTAGGCGCTTTACTGGGAACTTTGACGACCGGACAAATTCGAGATTGGTTTGGAAGCTACACCTATGCTTTCTATCCCATGGCGGGACTGGCGATCATCGGCATTGTGATCGCCAGGATCATGCTAAAGCGCAACTAGAAATGAGGATCAGCAGGCTCGACCTGACAAGATTTACCATAGAGAGTAAGACCGAAGCGATTGAATCAGATTTAGAGCAATTAAACTGAAGCACCTTAGAATGTCCGGTATTAAATCTTCAACGATTCCTAGATTGGTTCCTAATCTGACCCTGGGTTCAATTATTCTAAGGTAAATATCTCAGACTAATTATCTCAGACTAGTTATCCCAGGCTAATTTTGCTCGAACGCTAAACCTGGAACTCTGAAGCCAGAGGTTTTAGGCTAGAAATGTACCCGCTTTGCCAATAGCTGTTCTTCCAGGGCTGCAATCCGGTTATAGGCTGCGGTCAATTGAGCCGTTAGCCTTTGGATCTGAATATCTGAAGTCAGACCTGGATCTTGCCGATGGGTCATGCCTGTTTCCAGATAGTAATCGTCGCTGAGAACATCCTTATGTTCAAACTCTGGGTCGGGTTTTTTCAAAGTATGGATTGATAGGGAACTGGGGATATCAGAGTCAGAAGCCGCTTCAGAAGCCGCCGCCATCGCTGTTGTGAAATGATCAACGGGTAAACCGGGGGCAACTTTTTCGTTGACCTGCATGATTAGCTCATAGAGAACATCGATTTTGCGGTTAAGCGTGACAAGTTGTTGGACTAAAACATCCATTTATTAGATAGCTCCTAAATATAGGGTTCACAAGAAAATTTACTCCTTACTCTCCATCCTAGACATCAGATCCGTGAGAGTTGAATTACTTCTAAATAATTTAACCTTTGACCCAAAATTTAATTTAATGATCTCTAAAGATATCCCTCCGTTAAATAGCCGTTAAATAACCGTAAACAATCGGGCAGGCAGCAATTTGCAGCCCTGAAAGACCATCTCCATAGAGGAACATCTAGGAAGATTCAAGGGATAGCCAGGATGAGTAAAGGTTACTCTAGATCGATTTGGAGAATATCGACCTCAATGGGGAAGGGAAATTCTCAACAGCTTCAGGTTAGGATAGCCAGGATTTCTATCAAAATACTTTGCGGTTTTCAGAATGGCTTGTAAAATTGAGTAGGTTTGTTTGAAATTATTCCGGTTTCTTTCCTTTTTCTCAGTCTAGATAACTGGGGCGCAGACTTAGAGGTAAAAACCCATGCTCAGGAAATTTTACTTCGAGTTCTGAAGAGGTCTCGAGCTGCTATGCTGTTGAGGTTTGATGGTGCTGGTTTTTGATGTGATCTCAGCATCAGGATTCATCGTTTTTTCCCAGTAGAGCTCCAAAGAAGCTAATGTGATAGCTCGATTTGAAGCGTAAACTGGGGCAGATATCTTCAGTCAATCGGTGACAAGCCCGATCACAGATATTGACCCATAACCTGGGATTGCCAGTCTGGCGGGCTCGTTAGATCAGGCAAGCTAAGTTTGTGATGCGCGTACTTAGCCCTGGGGTCTCAGTATTCAGGAGTAACCCTGGATAGCAAGCTGATGAGTGGCCCTCCCTACAAAGAACCTCAAAGAAACTCAAAGAAACTCCAGTAAATTTTCTTGACGACAAAATCATTTCAATGACGCAGAAGTATTTGTTGCCCATCTTGAACCGCCTCCTGATCGGAACGTTAGTTGGCTGTCTGGCTAATCCCTGGGGATTTCGTCCGCTGGCGGCGATTGCCGGGGCAACCCTGGGGGTTGCCCGGTCTAGCAGTGCAACCGACTGGGGCCAAGTCGAACAGCGCCTCCAATCCAGCCAAATGGCTTACACTGTCATTGATCTGGAAAACCTCAACACCATCGCGGATCTTCAAGGGGTGAGAGTTCTGTTTTTACCGAATGTAGAAGCACTCAAAACAGAACAGGTGAAAATTATCCAGGAGTGGGTCGAACAGGGGGGTAAACTGATTGCTAGCGGCCCTGTGGGGCAAAAATCAACCCCCCTGGCTCGACAATTGCTGCGATCGCTCCTGGGATCTTACTGGGCCTTTCCCCTCACAGCCCCAGCCCAGCCCAAAGCCCGCCGCAATCGCTGTCGGGAAGCTGCTTGTCAGACTTTGACGGAGTGGTCACCGCTGTTGGAGACCAGTAGCATGGTGCAGGGGGGAGTCCTAATTCCCTCTCGATTGGATAGCTACACAGCCGGAACCTGGGATGGCAGTGGAGGTTCCCCTGCCGTTACTGCGACCCAGGAAGCAGTCTACCTGGGTTGGCGTTGGGGCACTAGCACGACTCCAGATCTCGATACAGCCTGGCTACAAGCTGCCGTTAATCGGGTTCAGGGCCAAGGCAGCAGTACAGCCCAGACCCCCTCAACTCCACCAACCCCGGCAAATCCAGTCACCTTTTCTACTGTTCCGGCACCCGGTGGTACTTCCAGGAATGCTCCGGGTCATTCTCCCAGTTCTCCTAATAGTCCTTCCAATGGTTCGTCCAGCCCTTCTAACCCCCCCAGGGTTGCTGCACCCCCGCCAACGCCTAGACCCATTCAACCGGTATCTCCGCCCCCGAGCCCAGTCATACCGACTCAAACCACAGCCTATGTTACCCCTTCCAACCAAGCCGTCCCTGAAACATTTATTGACCCGTCGGAGCAAACGGCTCCAGCCGGACTAGAAGTCAAACCGGGTAATCAACCCATCAGCAATGTCATGGCGATCGCCATGCGTCAGGAGTTGACCAATCTTCTGGGTCGGTTTGAAAATGCCCTGATTGCTTCAAGTTCCAGTCAAACTCCAGTCAATCTAGCTCGGACTGAGGAGCTAGTGGCCTCCCGTTCTGGGGCAGGGATCCCGGAGGCTCAGTCCTATGTCAGGTCAGGTCTCACCACCATTGAATCCGCCCGCAATGCCCTGAATACCTTCCCAGAATTGGTAAATCAGCAAAATTGGGGAGAGGCTCGGCGGGTTTGGCTAGCAGCCCGTCAGCAACTCTGGGAAAATTATCCCACGGAGGGAGAGCGAGCCGGGGCAGAAATTCGGGCTGTTTGGCTGGATCGGGGAACCATTGTGCGATCGCGCAATGAAGCCGGACTGGCACGGATATTTGATCAACTGGCGGCGGCGGGCATCAATACTGTATTTTTAGAAACCTTAAATGCTGGCTATCCGATCTACCCCAGTCAAGTGGCCCCTCAGCAAAATCCCCTAACAGTAGGTTGGGATCCCCTGGCATCAGCCGTCAAACTCTCCCATGAACGGGGTATGGAACTACACGCCTGGCTCTGGACATTTGCCACGGCTAACCAACGCCACAATACTGTGATTGGTCAGCCGACAACCTATCTAGGGCCTGTGTTGACCGCTCATCCAGACTGGGCCAATATAGACAATCGCGGTCGCACCTGGCATGAACTGGATCAAAAAGCCTATCTCGACCCGGCCAATCCAGAAGTCAGGGCCTATCTTCTTAGGATGATTGGAGAAATCACCCAAAATTATGACGTTGACGGGGTGCAATTGGACTACATCCGCTATCCCTTTCAGGATGCCAGTCGCAACTTCACCTATGGCTATGGTAAAGCGGCTCGGGCGCAGTTCCGTCAATTGGCTGGGGTTGACCCGATGGGAATCACCCCGCGAGATGCCAACTATTGGAAGCAGTGGACAGACTTTCGGGTGAATCAAATTGACCAGTTTGTCGCCCAAGTCTCCCAATTCCTCCGCCAGCAACATCCTGAAATGATCCTCTCCGTGGCAGTTTTCCCCCATCCTGAACAGGAACGGATCTATAAAATTCAGCAACATTGGGAAACTTGGGCCAGTCGCAACTTGGTGGATCTGATTGTCCCCATGACCTACTCTCTAGACACTAACCGTTTGCAGCGAATTACCCAACCCCTGACCCAGGAAAATCGCCTGGGGGCAGCCTTGATTACCCCATCAGTGAAGTTATTGAACCTGCCGGAAATTGTGGCGATTGATCAAATTCAGGCTTTGCGAGATTTGCCGACCGGCGGCTACTCCATCTTTGCCGCAGAAACCATCAATAACAATCTCCAGGGATTTTTTCAGCGAACTCAGGGCTGTTCTACTAGAAATTCCCAGGGCAGTTGCCCTGTTCCCGTCATTCCCTATCGTCAACCCTTTGCAGCGGCAGCGGAGCGCTATCTGGCCCTGAAACGGGAGTGGAGTTTCCTACTGGCCAATGACCAACTCTGGATTCGACAGCCTGAACTGGCGGCGCTAAATGGCAAGTCAGACGTTCTAGCCCAGGCCCTAAACCAACTCGCTGCCAATCCTTCCCCTCAAACCTTGGCGATGGCAAAGCAGTCCTTGCAGCAGCTCAGAACTCAATTTGACAACTCCATGCGGCTTCAGGCCCTCGAACAGGCCTATCAGGTAGAAAGTTGGAATCATCGTCTGGCTGGCATCGACATGCTGCTGCGCTATGGTGAACGTAACCAACTCAATCGCCGATAGGTTGAGGTGAATTTCCCAGAATAGAGGCGTTGGGGAGGCTTGAGATGCCTCGCTCAAAGCCGGGGCAAGGTCTGACCCAAGAGCCTGAGAGGGCCAATTCCCCAAGTCAGGCTCAAGTTATCATCCTCAAAGGCTCCCTATAGAGCCTCTACTGGCTTGGTTTGAGCTGCTCCCCTGGCAGTTTCAGCCTCAACGGCCCCATGGAGGCGATTCAGGGCATTGACATAGGCCTGGGCAGAGGCCACGATGATATCTGTGCTGGCAGCGTGGCCAGAAAATACCCGCCCCTGGTGTCGCAGTCGAATCGTCACTTCCCCGATTGCATCAATCCCCGCTGTGACAGATTGCACGGAAAATTCAATCAATTCATTGGGCAGATTCACCACCCGATTGATCGCTCGATAAACCGCGTCAACGGGGCCAGTGCCAATGGCGGCATCGGTCAATTCTGCCCCCGTTGGAGTTCTTAAGGTCACCGTAGCGGTGGGACAAGACTGGCTACCACAGGAGACCTGTACCAATTCCACCCGGAATAGCTCTGGCGCTTGCTGAATTTCATCGTTGGCGATCGCCTCTAGATCCCAGTCTGTAATCTCTTTTTTCTTATCCGCCAATTCTTTGAACCGGACAAAGGCTTTATTGAGTTCGTCCTCCGATAGCTCGAACCCCAATTCCTTCAGACGTGCTTGAAAGGCATGGCGACCGGAATGTTTGCCCAGGACAATCAGATTGTCATTTAGCCCAATCGATTGAGCATCCATGATTTCATAGGTCAGGCGGTTTTTCAGTACCCCATCCTGATGAATCCCTGACTCATGGGCAAAGGCATTGGCTCCAACGATGGCTTTGTTGGGCTGCACTAGCATTCCCGTCAAATTTGAGACCAGGCGAGAGGTTTTGTAAATCTCTCGGGTATTGATTTGAGTTAAGGGGGCTTCTGATTCAGCGGCACGGCCCAGGAAAGGATTGAAATACTGACGGCGGGTGTGCAGGGCCATCACCAATTCCTCTAGAGCGGCATTTCCGGCCCGTTCCCCAATTCCATTAATCGTGCATTCAAGCTGTCGGGCTCCATTTTTAACCGCTTCCAGGAAGTTGGCCACCGCCAAACCCAAATCGTTGTGACCGTGAACTGAAATGATCGCCTGGTCAATGTTCGGTACATTTTCCTGGATTCCCCGAATCAACCCACCAAATTCTGCCGGAGTGGTGTAGCCGACAGTATCGGGAATATTCACGGTGGTGGCTCCTGCTGCGATCGCCCGTTCCAGGACTTGATAGAGAAATTCTGGGTCAGAACGCCCGGCATCCTCGGGGGAAAATTCCACATCGTCGGTAAAGGACTTGGCATAGGCCACCATTTCCGAGGCGATCTCTAGAACTTCTGCCCGAGTCTTGCGGAGTTTGTGCTGCAAGTGAATATCAGAAGTCGCAATAAACGTGTGAATCCGACCATGAACAGCGGGTTTGATGGCTTCTGCTGCCGCCGCAATGTCTCCCTTCGTGGCTCGGGCTAAACTGCAAATTACCGGGCCATTTTCAGTACCGACGGTTTGGGCAATCCGACTGACGGCTTCAAAATCCCCAGGACTGGCATAGGCAAATCCAGCCTCAATCACATCAACCCCTAGGCGGGCTAGTTGACGGGCGATCACCAGCTTCTCATCCACATTCAGGGTAGCACCGGGGCACTGTTCCCCATCCCGTAGAGTTGTATCAAAAATAATAATAATTTGATCCGGATTTGATTCAGTTTTCATGGTTAAAAACCTCCAAAGTTGTTTGATTTAGGACTTGTTCAGGACTTTTCAGGACTTTTCAGGGCTGGGATTTTACCTTGGATCGATCCAATTCAACATGCCCACTCAGCTTAAAATGGCTTTCTAGAGCCCTGCAAATTTCTCCGGTTCCCAGGGCGTTAACACTCCCTCAACTCAAGCTGGGATCTGGAGTTGGCCTCTTACCCCCAGGCTAGAAAACCGCTTCATGGATCTCACAAACCATTCACGACAGCTAGAGTACGACAACTTCCAGGAGAGCAACCCCTCCGGCTCGAATGACAATCCACATGTGCTGAACGTTGTGACAGGTCATAAACATTGGTATTGCTTGATATTGATAATTTCTAGTCTTAAAAATTAGCCAGAAATGTGAGCCAGATAGACTTTTAGAGTAAAGGCTTCAGAATAAAACCTTCAGAATGGAGTGTTCAAATTAAGCTTAGAATGACTCAGAATAAAATAGGATTTTTGGAATGTAATTCAAGTTAGGTATAGAGGTAATCAAGGCAAGATCCAAAGAGTTACTGGGGATCAACCTTCTCAATCTGGTCACGAATATCATTGAGATCAATATACCGATCCGTTGCATTTCGCAATTCTCGCGCGATCATGCCCTCAGTTGAAACTACGGTAATATGGGTATTTTTAGATCTTAATAGCTCAATAGCCCGCTCAAAATCCCCATCTCCGCTGAATAAAATCACGTGATCATATTGATCAACAGTATTAAACATATCCACAACAATTTCAATATCCAGATTGGCTTTTTGGGAATAGCGACCAGAAGTATCGTCATAATATTCCTTCAGAATCTTAGTCCGAACGGTATAGCCCAAGCTAATCAGCGCATCTCTAAAACCCCGTTGATCCTGAGAATCTTTTAATCCAGTGTACCAGAAGGCATTAACCAGAGTCATGTTACTCTGCTCATTACGAAAATAATTTAAAACCCGCTTTGGATCAAAAAACCATCCATTTTTTTGCTGGGCGTAGAACATATTGTTGCCGTCTACAAATATAGAAAGACGGTTCTTAGAACTATACATAGTAGAATTAAGACCTAAATAAAACTTGTAGAAAAGAATTAAATCTAAATATCATAATCTCAATCTTAACACTCCCTATTCACAAAGTGTTAAAATCCAATCTAAGCTAGCTTTTGAGGATTCTAAGGTAGTTGAGGCTCGTAATGTAACAATCTTAAGCCTATTTCGATTAGATTAAATAGATTTAATACTCGATAGGGTGGTCGCTAAAAATTGACACAAACACACCCTATATTTTAATTCATACTTTAATCATTTCTGCTTAAAATCAGAATAGCTTTTGACCTGTCTAATCTGAACCAACAGACGTAATCATCTTAAAAGTTTCTGCCCTAAAATTGGTCAGGAAAAACTTGCTTTCCCAACTGAAACAAAACTAGAGCCGAACCATGAGAGACCCGTATCAGGCTTCACCCCTTTTTAAAATCAGAAAATCCAAAATTAGAAAATCCAACAACTACCTTCCTGAAGCAAAAAATTAATTAAGTCTCCAGGATAAATTGCCTATATATTTAGATAGATTAGATAGAATAGAACTTTAACTCTAAGTATACCGCTTTGGTGTCCAGATAGCGGAAGCCAAACCCCTAAGCATTTCTGCTCTCCAGAGCCCAACGGGCAAGTTCTGTCCGATTGTGCAGCCCTGTTTTCCCCAGCATGTTACTGACATGGCTTTCTACAGTCCTTTGGCTGACTTTCATTGTCTTAGCAATATCTCGATTGGCCATGCCCTGAGCCACCAATTGAACAACTTTGGTTTCAGTGGGCGTTAGTTCTACATCCCCCCGAACTTGAATTGTAGATCTTCCATCTATGCCAACGGTCTGACGCTGGGTCAGCCGTGAGGCCTGGCGTAAAGAAGATTCTACCTGTGCCACCAATTCTTCTGGCTCAAAAGGCTTAACAATGTAGACATCAGCCCCCGTATTGAGTCCTTTAACCTTATCCTGACTCTGACCTTTGGCGGAGAGGAATAAAACCGGAATCCAGCCCATCCGTTCATCTTCTCGAATTGACTTCACCAACGTATAGCCATCCATCTCCGGCATCATAATGTCACAAATAATCAAATCTGGAAGTTCATTCTTGAGAATTTCTAATGCCTTGATCCCATTTTCAGCCGTGAGCACATTATATCCCCGGAATTCTAAGTAATCCCTAACCAGTAAAATCAGATTTGGATCATCATCGACTAGCATTAGTCGTTTCTGATCCCCATTAGCCATCTCTTTCATGTCTTCTATCTCTAAGAACTACTCAGTTCTGAAACCTTCACCTATCCCATAAATTATAGAATAGGTTATCAATAACTAGAGTAAATTAAGTTAGCTTAAGCCCGAAGGCTAACCAAAAAACTAAATTTATCATTTTTATGAGGGGTCTTAATGATTAAATCAATCCGTTCTCTGCTTTAGGGAAGTCTATTGCTTGATCCCAGAGTGTCAGGGTTTTGCCCCCCTGGTTCGTGTACAAATCAGGGAATGAATTCTTACTGAATAAATGTTATGGCTGATCCGGCAAAGGATGAATCAAAAAGGCATACTCTTCAACAATTTGCGCCTTTAACAGATGGTCTTGAATAATTTTTTCAATCACCTCAGGGGTTGCAGCCCGATACCAGACTCCCTCTGGATAAATTACCAGGATTGGCCCATCACCACAGACCCGCAAGCAGTTCGCTTTGGTGCGAAAAATACAGCCCGGATGTTCAGGGGTGGGAAGATTGAGGTTAAGATCCTCCAAGCGACGTTTCAAATAATCCCAGGCTTCCAGGCCGACTGCTTTGGTACAGCACTTTGGCTTGGTTTGATCAGCACAAATGAAGATATGACGCTGAATTTGGTTTAAACCTAAAGTCTGCACACAGGTTTGTAGGAGATTGGATTCAGGGTAGGACTCGGCAGCTTCAAAAATCGGTTCAGCAGGGATTTCAGCACTAGTTTCAGGGTTGATCTCAAGACCAGAACTCGACTGGGGCTCTGAATCAAAATCAGAATCAGAACTTGAATTTGAACTTGAACCAGAGCTTGCATGGGCCAGTTCAGACGAATTATTGTTCATAGTGAAGCCGTTTGCGGTGACTGATTCTAGCCTACAACATCTCCACTGGACATCGCAGCAGTTCGGGAACCCGTACACTGTAATCTGTTGCCATCGAGTCGGTCTCTTCGGTAAATTAGCACTCAGAGCTTGAGAGTGCTAATTTGTGAAATAATGGGGAAGCGAGAGACGCTTCTGGGTGATTCACACACCCCTCTCTCAATTTTCAATTTTTAATGGCGACAAATTAAACGGTGACAATTAGGAGGTTCATACTATGGCTGCTGTTGCTCTAAATGTTTCCACAGTCAAGCCACTGGGAGACCGTGTGTTTATCAAGGTCAGTGAGTCCGAGGAAAAAACCGCAGGGGGGATTTTGTTACCTGACACGGCTAAGGAAAAGCCCCAGGTCGGTGAGATCGTGGCAGCAGGCCCCGGCAAGCGAAATGATGATGGTTCCCGGGCTGAGATGGAAGTCAAGGTAGGGGACAAAGTGTTGTACTCCAAGTACGCTGGGACTGATATCAAGCTCAGTGGTGAGGAGTTTGTTCTGCTAGCTGAGAAGGACATTCTGGCGGTTGTGGGCTAGACTCTCCTGAGAAATTTGCCTAATCCTTGGGCCCTTGGGATGAATTGGGGCCGAACCCCTGTTTCTCTCAATTTTGCCCATCTTTTCAGAATCAGTCTTTCAGAATCAGTCAGTCATCAATTAAGTTAATCTAAAAGGTGGAAACTCATCATGGCTAAGCGCATTATTTACAACGAGAGTGCCCGTCGCGCTCTAGAAAGAGGCATGGATATCCTGGCAGAGTCCGTTGCGGTAACCCTGGGGCCAAAGGGACGTAACGTTGTACTCGAAAAGAAGTTTGGTGCTCCTCAGATCGTGAACGATGGTGTCACGATCGCGAAGGAAATTGAGCTGGAGGATAACGTCGAAAATACTGGAGTTGCCCTGATTCGTCAGGCCGCATCTAAGACTAATGATGCGGCTGGGGACGGTACTACCACCGCAACGGTTCTAGCCCATGCCATCGTCAAAGAAGGTCTGCGGAACGTCGCCGCTGGCGCAAACCCGATTGAACTCAAGCGCGGAATTGACCGGGCAACGGCTTTCCTGGTGGACAAGATTGCTGAGCATTCTCGACCTGTAGAAGAGTCTAAAGCTATAGCCCAGGTTGGTTCAATCTCTGCCGGGAATGACGATGAAGTCGGTCAGATGATTGCCAATGCCATGGACAAAGTCGGTAAAGAAGGGGTGATTTCCCTGGAAGAAGGCAAGTCCATGACCACCGAGCTGGAAGTTACAGAGGGGATGCGTTTTGATAAGGGGTATATTTCTCCTTACTTCGCTACCGATATGGAGCGGATGGAAGCGGTTCTCGACGAGCCTGCGGTTCTGATCACGGACAAGAAAATTACCCTGGTACAGGATTTGGTTCCAGTGCTAGAACAAGTGGCTCGTTCCGGCAGACCCTTGGTGATTATTGCTGAAGACATTGAGAAAGAAGCCCTGGCGACCCTGGTGGTTAACCGGTTACGGGGTGTGCTCAATGTTGCAGCGGTCAAGGCTCCTGGATTTGGCGATCGCCGTAAGGCGATGCTTCAGGACATCGCCGTTTTGACAGGGGGTCAGGTGATCACAGAGGATGCAGGTCTGAAGCTGGAAAATACCAAGCTAGACATGCTGGGTAAAGCTCGCCGCCTTACCATCACCAAGGACAATACTACAATCGTCGCCGAAGGCAACGAAGCTGAAGTTAAGGCCCGATGTGAGCAAATTCGTCGTCAGATGGACGAAACCGAGTCTTCCTACGACAAAGAAAAGCTGCAAGAGCGCTTAGCGAAGCTAGCAGGCGGTGTAGCCGTTATCAAGGTTGGCGCGGCCACAGAAACCGAGATGAAGGATCGGAAACTGCGGTTAGAAGATGCCATCAATGCTACCAAAGCTGCCGTAGAAGAAGGAATTGTACCCGGTGGCGGTACAACCCTGGCTCACCTATCTCCTGAAGTTGAATCCTGGGCCAACAATAACCTCTCCGGTGAAGCACTCACAGGGGCGTTGATTGTTTCTCGGGCTTTGTCTGCTCCCCTGAAGCGAATTGCCGAAAACGCAGGCGAAAATGGCGCAGTCATTGCTGAGCGAGTCAAGGAAAAAGACTTCAACGTGGGTTACAACGCGGCAACCAATGAATTCATTGATATGTTTGAAGCTGGCATTGTTGATCCGGCAAAAGTGACTCGTTCTGCCCTACAAAACGCCGCATCTATCGCTGGTATGGTACTCACCACCGAATGTATCGTAGTGGATAAACCTGAGCCTAAGGATGGTGCTCCTGCCAGTGGCGGCGGTATGGGTGGAGATTTTGACTACTAAGTAGCTTGACGCAATTAATTAGAAGATTGATGGGGGGGTGAAGGGGCAGTGCCCCCTTCCTGCGAAGCCCCAGAACCCCT
>JAAURB010000168.1 GCA_012033335.1 Oscillatoriales cyanobacterium RM2_1_1 | reverse complement strand
CATTAGTTCACTATTTTTGATTATTAGGAGGCAGAATACTACTTTCTGCCTCCTTTTTTTGTGTCTTAAGCTTTCTTTCAACACTTCTGAGATTAACCATAAACCAAATCAACTTAAAAATGAATTGTTATCAAATATTGACTTTTTCAGAATTGGAATTCTTTGAAGAGAAGGAAAATGTCAAGCAGATAGATCACATACCCCTCAACCAATAAAAACTAACACATCAAAACATCTTGATAAGATTAATCATCTCAACCCCAATCTCAGCTCATTTGAAGCTAGAGGATCTCATCTTTACAAAAGTTTATCAAAGGGTCAATTGAGTCGGATTGTATTGATTGACAAATGCGCCAATGACTGATGGATTGGCAGTTTAGAGGATGTATAACTAAGCTATGTCCGATGACCCTACCCTAGAAGCTGCAAGTATGTGGTCAAATCAAAATGCGTTAACGCTTGAATCAGCTATGATTTGATCCTACTGATTCTATTTTGCTTCTCCATTACGTCAGCAGCAAAGATAAGAATCACCATCAGTCTACAGGGGGAAATGGGATAAACCTATACTGTTAGATTGAAAGGGAGAAAGATTATGCATCATTGTCACACAGAAATTCCCTACTTTTACCGAGTAGGGAATCAAGGGGGTTTGGTTAAATCGATTATAACCTGTATGCCCCCTAGCATAGCGTACTCAACTCAAAACGACAACTTTTCTATCTGGCAAATTGGGTACATTCAGTTTCACGATGTACTCAAGTTGGCTTTGGCTGATTCTGAAAAGTTACATCTAAAATTCTCTAATCACAACAACTTTTCATTCTGTCTCTACATCAAGCAAGCCTCTACATAAGTTTGTTTGATTACTCCGTATTTTCTCATCCCAATGAGTATCAGTTGTGACAAGCTGCACTGGCGTGACTCACACTGTTTAGACTCAGAATCCTGGAATATGTCTCAGTTCAATATCCTGCAATGGCTAGATCGCCTGACTCCAACAACGGAGAAGAACAAGTACTACTGCCCGGTCTGTGGAGGCAACGATCTGAGTATCAATCCCCACACCACAGTCTATACCTGCTTCCACGGCTGTAGTAGAGAGGCAATCAGAGAAGCCATTCGACCCTGGTCTGAAGTCATGAGTGAACCAGAAGTTTCCATCAAAAAGCCGAGATCCCAAACTGGGCCGATTTATTACGTCTATCAGGATCGCCAGGGCAACCTACTGATCCGAGTCACTAAACGCTACATCAACGGTGGCACAGGCAAACAGATCTGGCAGGAACACTGGGATGGTCATCAATGGGTTTCAGGATATGGCGCAGTGAAACGAGAAGAGATTCCCATCTACCGCTATGCAGAAGTTATGGTGGCTGTTGAACAGAGCAAAACCATCATTCATGCCGAAGGTGAAGGAGTTGTGGATGATTTGTGGAAGAAAGGAATTCCTGCTTTCTGTACCGTTGGCGGTACAGGTCAGACCGTGATCAAATCTAAGGATGGAGAGGTCAAACCATCCTATCAAGGACTGGAAAAACTCAAACCCGCACTCTCAGATCTGGGCAATGCTCCCATCATTCAAGCGCCTACCGAGATCAGCCCGGGAGTGTTGCACATGGAGATGACAGCAAAGCTGCTGAATGTGGTGGGTTGGCTGTATGCCTTCCCCGATTCCAAAGCATGGCAGAACCTCCCCAGCAAGCAGGGTCTAGATCTCTCTGACTGGATCACCGATTACAAACCAACCACTGAACAAATCCTGGAGTTGATTCAACCCCAACCGACTCATCTCTTGAAACCCTCGTCTTCCTCAGAACTCCAAATGACCGCTGAAAGAATTACACCTGAACAAGTTATCCAGGAAATTGATACCGAACTGAGAGCATTGGCCCTGAATCGAGAGCAGCTCTCCGAGTCCCAAATCTACAGCAAATTTCGGGAACTGGAAGTTCACTATCCCAATGTGGCCAAGAGCTACGGCTTGCAGCGACAATATCAAGCCCTCTGTCAGGAACTGGATGATGAGCAAATCTTGGAACGAGATCACAGTGATTTCAAACGCCTGCATGAATATCAATTGGTCGTCTCCAACTTTGATTGGAGCACCGTTTACCCCCCACTCATTTGGCAAGCCCTCTCTAGCAAAGCAGAAGTCGCCCGCATCCCCATCGAGTTTGTCATCCAGCCCTATATCAGTACTTGCTCCATCTTCTGTGGTTCCAAACTAGGGGCGATCGCCCAGCCGGGAGAACGCATCCAAAGAAAGGATGGAACTGTTATCTACAAAGGAGGTTGGGTAGAATACAGCGTTCTCTGGACAGTGATTATCAACGACCCCTCTTCTGGGAAGTCAGTTGGCCGGGATTGCATCCTTGACCCGATTGAAGAATTCCAGGATGTTGAACACCAGAAACATGAAGTTCTCCTGCAACGGTACGAAACCATCCAGGAACACTGGGCCTTGATGAGAAGCAGTGAGAAACGGGATTATGTGGAAGATGAAGAAACTAACCCCAGACTGTGGAGCCAGAAGTACCTGATTCCACCTCGCCAGTACAACATTGCAGAGGACTCTACTTTAGCGTCAATTAAGCAACGCATTGCGGAACAACCCATCTTTTCGGGAGTCGGTCTTTTAGAAGATGAATTTCTAGGAATCTTTACAGGCATAGACCGCTACATTGCCAACGGGGGCGCAGGTCGGCAATGGATTCTGGATGCCTGGAAAGGGCCACTCAAAAGTGGGGTGGGCCGCAAGCAACACAAAGACTCTTTCCGATTCAATCAGCAAGTCGTCATTATCGGAGGAAATCTCCAACCCTCTGCTGCCAGGACATTACTTGACCCCAAGGAAGAATATGATGACCCCGATGGCTTGGCCTCTCGTCTGCTCCTATCCTATCCCAATCGACATTCTAAGTATGCCCAATGGTCAGACGCTTCCATCAACATTTACCAGTTGATTTATCAGGTCTATGAAATCCTGAATGCACTTCCAAATGAACGCTATCTGATTCAACTTTCACCTAGTTCCAAACAGCAATTCATCAGTTTCTGGATGGCTTGCCGCAAGTCGGTGATGAATTATTCCGAACTGAATCCAGCGTTCGCGGCCTTTTTGGGTAAAGCACCAGGCCATTGTTTAAGACTGGCCGTTCATCACCTGTCCCAGTGGTTGGTGTGTGAAATAGTTCAGGAAGGGCAAGTGGGTCAAGAAGAGTTAGCTGGTAATTTATCTAGACTTGACCAAGAACTGACTCAGCGATTGGTAAATCTCCAAGATCAAGGATTACCTCCAGAGGTGATGGCCAGGGCGATTCACCACACTCATTACTACATTGCCTCTTTCCGAGTTGTTCAGTTTAAACTCTGTGAACAGATTACCCCCGATATGCCCCTGTCCATTCCCCAGAAAATCATCCATGAGTTTCTCAAAGCCAGACCCAACCAATCTTACAACCCATCAATCCTGAAAAATTCCATCCGGGCTCTGAGAAAAATGACCACCCAGCAGGTCAATTTTAAATGTGCAGCAACTTTAACCGAATTGGGGTTAATGAGCCGGAATTTGACAAAAAATACAGTTTTTTTATCAGACATTCCCCCTGTCTAAATCCCTACCTGAAAAATTTAGACGAATTGAGACATCTCAAACCCAATCAAAGCAGGGGATAGAAGGGCAAAAAAATCAAAATTTAGACAATTTAGACACCCATCTTTATTTTTCTGAACTGAGCGACTCGTCAAAAAAAATAAATACCCTGTCTAAATTGTCTAAAAGTAGCGAAAAATCGGCCTCAAACTCCTCGTCTGAAGCAGATCAAGGTGTCTCAATTTTGTCTAAAAAGTGTCTAAAAAATTTAGACACCCCCTCTGAAAATTTAGATACCTCCATCGAACGTTCTCCGCCTGAAATCTCCCAGTTAGCCGTCAACGCTGTCCTTCTTGATCTACTTGGAAATATTCATACCCTCATTTCACTGGCTTCAGAAGGATTTCTCAGTGACCGGGAAAACCTCGTTAGTTTAGAGGATTTGCAGCAAGGAAGGTACAGGTTCCCAACCGTGCAAGAAGCAAAACAATTGCTTCAATTCAAACTTTCTCAGGGTGCAAGAGATTGGCTAAACAGAACCTATAGCAGATAGATAACTCACTGATTTTTGGATGGGTGTTACTACCACTTTTGCGCTTTAAAAGGAGTAATGAATATGAGTCTAGTTGTCACAATCAATCAAGCCTTGAATGTCAAACATTCAACTGTGCACTGTAACAGTATCTTGCAAATCAAACAGCAGCTTCCTCACTTGGAAATAGAAGCAGCAGCTAAAGAGTTGTCTCTTGAGCAACGAGAACTGCTTCGGAGCAGTATTTATCAAATCTTCCTCCAATCACAAGAGACTCGAGACCTGATTCTAGCTTTAAAACTCTCAAATATTCAGGATTTTACTCTCTGGTTACAGAACAAATTTGGGAAACACAACCTAGAATCTCTGACTCCAAATGAATTGTTAGAGGCTAAAGAAGGGATAGAATCTGTTCTTCCTTTTGAATACCTGGAAACATCAGAATCCTCTCAACTCTCTAATGGGGATACTCTTCATTTAATGATGGATTCGATTCGTCTAGATGGTGAGATTCAAACCAGGGAGAAAGC
>JAAURB010000074.1 GCA_012033335.1 Oscillatoriales cyanobacterium RM2_1_1 | reverse complement strand
CTGGGGCTTCGCCCCAGGAAGGACGGCACTGCCCCCTTCACCCCCCCCATCAATCTTCTAATTAATTGCGTCAAGTTACTTGTATAAATTATGTAAATTATATAAATTATATAAATCTTGAGAGTGGGCGGCTTGCCAGTCTTTTTGAATCCCTTTAAATATCTCTAAACATTTTCTAAATATCTTCTCACCAGGCATGGAGCATGACAGGGGCTCCCTGACGTTCCTCAATCCCTTTCACTAAAATGTTATAGCTTGGATGAATGCCTTGTAAAAACTGACGAATATCCTGGGCATGGGAACCCTGATGGTAAGTCGTGATCGCAATCTTGGGGCGAAACTGCCAAATAGCTTCTTTTGCCCCCGCTAGCAGGTTCAATTCATATCCTTCCAGATCAGCTTTTAGATAGTTGATCGGAGTTTGATGGGTGGTACAAAAATGATCAATGGTGTCCATCGCGATCGCCAACCCCGTATCCTGTTGAGAAATCATCGAACAAACTCCGGCAGGTTGCAGGTAGGCGGTTCCCGTCCTGTTGCCCAAAGCTTGAGGCACAATGCTAACGTTGGCATCTGACCCAAAGGTTTTGGCCAGGGCTGGGAGATAATCGGGCAGGGGCTCAAAGCTGTAAATATGTTTGGCCTGGGATCGCACCAGAAAGCTAAAAATTCCCTCCGCCGCCCCACAGTCAAACACCACATCCGCTGCTGTGACTGTTGTTTGAGGAATTTGATAATAGTGCCACTGCCAGTTATAGGCTTGTTCGGTAATGGTTTGGTAGAGGGACTGAAGCGGCAATCCTCGACTGTAGTACAAAATTCCATCAAAACCTTTAAGCTGAAATTGCCAGAATTCCTCATCCTGAGCAGTTTTGGCGATCGCTTGCTGAGCCAACCAACCACATTTAGGGGAAAAGCAATTCAGGGCCCAGTGGGAAAAAGAGCCTCCCAAAGAACGGTTGCGCCAGGTATATTGCAATACTTTAAGTCGCCTATTGATCATCTGATCTGCCGTTCCTTTAGAGAAGTTTCCGATTCAACGGTGCCTGAATTCTTTCAGGTTACACCTGAAATGAGGCAATCCTATCGCATTTCCGGATTCATAGCCAAGATTAACTACTTGAGTTAGGGAGATTAGGCAAAGCGTATAATGAATCGGTGTCTGTCCCGACTTAGTTCAACCCATGACAACTGTCGAACTCAATTCTGCCCGCCTCAATCAACTGGATCTGTCTCCCGTTCAGGTTCTGGTGGAACCCTGGCTGCAACAGGGAGAAATTGCCGCCCATGAACAGCAACTGCAATTTACCATTGACTATCCTCGGGAGCCCCAAGATCCCCGGGAACTCTCGGAGATTCCGGAGGTGCGACTCTGGTTTATCCGTTTAGATGCCGATTATCCCTGGTTTCCGTTTTTGCTGGACTGGAAATCCGGAGAACTGGTGCGCTACATTTCCATGCTGGTTCCCCATCAATTTCATCCGACCGAGGGGATTCAGTACAATCCTGAAGCTCTGGAAATTTTTTTAATGCAGAAGATTTTTGTCTTGGGCAAATGGATGAAGCAACAGCAAATTCCCGGTCAATCCCGGCTTAAATCCATGGCTCAAATGCTGGGATATGATTTGGACGATGAGTTTTTTGCCCTGGTTTCCCAGAACTAACCATGGCTAAATCAGAAAAAAGTCAGGAAGAAAATCAGAGAAAATTCGAGTACTGGCTTTGGGGCTGATTGATCGGGGCGATCGCCTGTTCCTATCCCAGGGCTATGATCCCCTTACCCAGGAAACGTTTTATCGACCCCTGGGGGGTGGGGTGGACTTTGGAGAAACCAGTCGGGCGGCCTTGCAGCGAGAATTTCTCGAGGAATTGCAGGCAGAATTGCAAGCCATTGAATACTTGGGATGCCTGGAGAGTTTATTTGACTATGACGGCAAACCCTGCCATGAAATCATTCAGCTTTACCGCTGTGAGTTTGTTGATCCGAAACTTTATCAATCGGAGCAGGTAACATTTATGGAGGGCGATCGCCAGAAAACGGCTCTCTGGGTTTCGTTGGAGCAACTTCAATCTGGAGTCCTCAAGTTGTACCCCAAAAACCTTCTGGCTCTGATCCAAAAAACTGACATCTCTCACCCCTAGGAGCAAAGATGCCAGCTTAGAACAAGTTAAGGCGACAAGTTAGGCGACTGTCAAAAAGGAGATTAATCCAGTCAGGCTTCGATCAAGGTTCAGGCTAAATCTACTCTGCGGAACTCAAGGCCAGAGTCCCAAACGTACCTGAACCGGTTCGGGGGGATTGGGCCACTGGCAAACCATGGCCTGCAGCAATTATTGGTGCCTGGGGTGGCTCTCCTTCTGAGGCTTTTTCCTGGTCAACCTGCAACCTCGAGCAAGGAATCGTATCAGAAATAATCGCACTGGCCATGTTACCGGTGTGAATTTCTAGCATACCCAAAGATGATGCTTCAAATACCAAACGCTGTCCGGGGAATACGACTCGCTCAAAGTACCAGTTGGGAACGTTGGTGATCCGAGCAATCTGAATCTGACTGGTAGCATTGACGTAGCAGCAAAGTGCCCGTTCATCCGCCCGTGATGGTAGGGGATCAAAAATCTGAGTCATAACAACTAACAGGATTGATATAGATGTTTTCCTTATGAAGTAAAGGTAACATTTTCAAATCCCTACTGGTTGTAAAACCGACTACCAATCCTGATCCCGCCCGAATTAATGCCTTACTCTTTCCCGGAGATTCTCAGATCCGGATAAGAGTCTGGAGCCAGATCCGGATAAGAGTCTGGAGCGCTTGCTGACAATCTTTTGATAACCTTTTAACAATCTAAACTAAACTTCCAGGATAATCTTAGTTCTTTCTGGAATCGTCCTAAAGGCTTATCCCATCAATCTTTAGAAAGGTTTGCGTCTTTTAAATCTCCTTTACATTAATTCAAAAATAGTTCAGATTTTGTTAAGTTATATCAATGGTCTCTCATTGATCTAGCTTCAGTTCCGGCCCAGATCCGGCTTGTTAGTCATGGGAAACAAGCCATAAGGAATAAAATATGAACAACAAGCTATGAATAACAAAATCTTATACGTTCGTCTTCCCTGCAACCCTATTTTTCCAATTGGGGTAGTTTATCTTGCCGATCATATCCATAAGCAGTTCCCCGATGCTCAACAGCAGATCTTCGACCTAGGGACTGTGCCGCCTCTGGATTACAAAGCGGCTCTGGATCGCTGCATTGATCAATTCCAACCCACCCTCCTGGTGTTTTCCTGGCGCGACATTCAGATTTACGCTCCGGTTGGGGGTCGAGGCGGAAACCCACTGCAAAATGCCTTCGAGTTTTACTATGCCAGTAACCCCTTAATCAAATTGCGAGGGGCCCTGGGGGGATTACGCATGGTCTCCAACTATCTCACAGAACTCTGGCGTAATCAGGGATTAATCAAGCGAGGACTGCAACGAGCCCGGCGATATCATCCAAACCCTCAGCTAGTAGTCGGAGGCGGGGCCGTTAGCGTCTTCTATGAACAGCTTGGTCGAACCCTCCCCCAAGGCACGATTGTGTCTGTTGGAGAAGGTGAAATTCTCCTGGAACGGATTTTGAATCAGCAGGACTTCTCTGATCAACGGTGCTACGTCGTGGGACAGACAACTCCCCGAACCAAAATGGTACATGAAGCCCCCTCAAACCTGGAAAAAACCGCCTGTAATTACGATTACATTGCTGAGATCTGGCCTACTTTTGATTATTATCTGCAAGAGCAGGATTTCTATGTGGGGGTACAGACGAAGCGGGGTTGTCCCCACAATTGCTGTTACTGTATCTATACCGTAGTAGAAGGCAAACAGGTGCGGATTAATCCCGCCGATGAAGTCGTGGCGGAGATGCAGCAGTTATACAACCGTGGGATTCGCAACTTCTGGTTTACGGACGCTCAGTTCATTCCGGCCCGACGGTTTATTCAGGATGCAGTCGAGCTGCTGCAAAAGATTCTTGATGCCGGGATGGAGGATATTCACTGGGCAGCCTATATTCGGGCCGATAACCTCACCCCAGAACTCTGTGATCTGATGGTCAAGACCGGGATGAACTACTTCGAGATTGGGATCACCAGCGGTTCCCAGGAACTGGTGCGGAAAATGCGTATGGGTTATAACCTGCGGGTAGTTCTGGAAAATTGCCGGGACTTGAAGGCGGCGGGATTCAATGCCTTAGTGTCTGTAAATTACTCGTTTAATGTGATTGACGAAACCTTTGAGACAATCCGCCAAACTATTGCCTATCACCGAGAACTAGAGCAAATTTTTGGAGCGGACAAGGTTGAGCCAGCCATTTTCTTCATCGGTCTGCAACCCCATACCCATCTAGAAGCCTATGCGTTTGAGCATGATATTCTCCAGGAAGGTTACGATCCCCTAGCAATTCATCTGCCCTGGGTAGCGAAGAAGTTGCTGTGGAATCCCGAACCCCTGGGTTCATTTTTTGGGGAGGTTTGTCTGGAAGCCTGGCAGCGCAACCCCAATGACTTTGGCCGCGAAGTGATGGCGATCCTGGAGGAACGCCTGAGTCGAGCCCCATTAGAAGCCGCCCTCAGCGCTCCGATTGAGCCCCAATCCCGACAGGAGTCTTTAGTGGGGGTAAGTCAGTTAACCTGATTAGAAATTTACTCAACAGTCTACTTGACAATAGAGTGAAGATACGAAATAATTGAATATTGTGCAAATAATACGACTTAGCGGAACTGGCGGAATTGGTAGACGCGCTAGATTCAGGTTCTAGTGTTCGCAAGGACTTCCGGGTTCAAGTCCCGGGTTCCGCATTAAGCCAGGAAGATGATTACAAGCCTGCAAAACCCCTTAGTTAAGCAAGTTCGCAAGTTGCATCAGGCCAAGGGGCGACGGGATAAGGGCCTATTGTTACTAGAAGGGACTCACCTGCTAAAGGAAGCCTTGGCCGCAAAATATCCCCTGGAGACAGTCTGTGGAACCCCCGATTGGCAGACCAAACACCCGGAGCTGTGGCAGCAAATTGCAATCTACAGCCCTCGAGTTGAGCAAGTCAGTGAGGCAGTTCTGGCTGCTATGGCCACAACAGTTACCCCTGATGGGGTAGTGGCGATCGCCCCCCGTTTATCTGATGGGATCCCTCAATCCCTGAACCTGGGACTGGCTTTGGAGACCATTCAGGATCCGGGCAATCTGGGAACGATGATTCGGACAGCGGCGGCGGCAGGGGTAGATGGGCTATGGCTGAGTCAAGATAGTGTAGATTTAGACCATCCCAAAGTTCTTCGGGCCTCTGTGGGGAGCTGGTTCCGGCTCCCTTTGATCCCTTGCCCTGATCTGAGGGCTCAACTGATCAAACTCCAGGGCCAGGGAGTACAGGTTGTGGCGACCCTGCCCACCGCCGCGATTTCCTACTGGGATGTCGATCTCAGCAAACCCACTTTGATCGTGCTGGGGAATGAAGCATCGGGTTTATCCGCGCCCCTGGTTGACTTGGCGGATTGTCAGGTGCAGATTCCCCTGAATCCAGCCGTAGAGTCCCTGAATGTCAGCATTTGTGCGGCGTTGCTATTGTATGAAGCCAGACGGCAGCAGGGCTTTTAGAAATTCAGCCTTAACGATTGATTAGCAATCAAATGCTAGGATTCCGAAGCGGGGGGTTCCTCAGGATTGGAAATTGGCTTAGGTTCCTGATTTTGGGACAGGAATGAATCAATATCGGCGATCGCCTCCTCCAACTCCGAAAAGCCAATCGACTTAGGTGATTCCTTTTGAGGAGGTTGAGATCTAGGAGAACCCAATCGGGAGGTTTTTGCTGTCCTGACTTTTGAAGCTCTGAACGCATCTAAAAGTTGCCTATCATAAGACTCAAAAAAATTCTTAGCGAGTTCTTTACGCAAATTATCTGGCTTTTCTTCCATCGTCAGACGACTCCTTAGATTGCTATTCAGAAAATATCGCTGCTTCAACCAATTTTAGAACCCACCGTCTAGCCGGTGTTATTGCGATTTGCAGCAGCGCCAGAAACGCTGTCTTAGCTATTATTAACAGTTTACCCAAACCAACCCAAATCGGTAAGGTCTGATTGTCGAGGGTCGGTCAGTACAGTTATGGGGTTATCCGGCCAATTGCCGGAGCATTGACTGTTTGAAGGCTACTCACTCAAGGGGATTTGAGGAATTATTTTGGATTCATCTTTGTCTAGCTGGGGTCTATTCGCAGCGATCGCCCTGATCCTTTGAAGTTAATATCAATCCTATTTGTATGTTTCCAATCGATTTAGCATTGTTTATCCTGGGACTGGGAACGATCTGGTCAGGCATTAAATTAAGAGAAGAAGTTTATCGTCTAGCGGCCCTGGCTACCGGGTTGGTTGAGCTCCTTTGGGGATTAAGCTGGGCCTCAGAAACCGTTCAGGTTATTCTCGCTCTATTCTCATTAAGAATTTATCGACTCTCGATACCATTGGAAGAGTAGGGACGGGACAGAGGATCAAGGTCAGGAATTTCAACCCGTTTGTTGCGGGCACAGATACCGGACTTGATCAGAATCTGAGACTTTGGCACTTTAAGTTGCTGGGCTAGCAGTTTGATGAGTTCCTGGTTGGCTTTGCCCTCGACCGGAGGAGATCTGAGCCAGACTGTCCAACTGCCATCCGGTTCAATGCGAATGGATTGTCGCTTGGAATTGGGTTTGACCTTAACGCTGAGAATAACCAAAGTAGTTTACTGTAGTGTTCAAAATGTTGAGCTAACTCGAGCTTAACATTTCGAAATTTATGTACGGATGTCAATCTGGGCAAGGTTGATTCCTGTCTGAACGGCCAACTTTAAACTCATCCATTAGAACACTTAAGCAGGATCCCAATGATGAATAGATTGCAAAAATTGACACTCCTGGTTACGGTTTTTCTCCTGTCCTCAGGCTGCACGGCACTTCTGAGAACCCCATCCCAATCGGACAGTTCAATCTCTGCATCAACTCCGACATCTAACCCGAAGCAACTTGCAACGTCAGACTCAACCCAACCGGTTGAAAACCCAATAAATTCCCAGCCTGAGCAAACAACCGGAGAAATTGCTCCCCAATATCTTGAGATCAGCCAGCGGGTTCAAGCTCGGGTTCCCAACCAGGAACTCCGTCAAAATAATACTGACCTTAATCAGCTCTATGAAGCGGCGGCAGTCGCAGACGTTGAACTTCAATCCATCACCCAGGAATTGGCAAAGGCAACCCAGGGAACGGTGGTGATTCCCCCTGGAGGACTGAAGGATCGGGAACGGGCTGAGGAAAAAATCATGGTGGACTATGGTGGAGATGCCTCAAGAATTACGGATCTGGCCCGGATTGCCCTGGAGTATGAGACCCTAGATCAAATTTACAATGCCCTTGAGACAGTCGTAGATCGGACTGAAACCCTGCGGTTCAAGGATCGGTTCATCAAGCCAACCCCCGGAGGATATCGAGATCTACTGCTCAATCTCAAGATGCCCAACGGTCATATTGCCGAACTTCAAATCACTCTGCGTTCTCTGAATGAAGCCCGATTCAGCCAGGGACACAAACTCTATGAAGAAGCGCGAGGAATTCAAGCCAAAGCAATGATGGATGGTCGCGAACTGACCCCGGAAGAGTCTCAACGGATTGAAATGCTCACCCAGGAATCTGAACAGCTCTATGGAGAAGCCTTTGCCCGGGCAATGAAACAGCAGCCGGTTTCCCCTTGATTTTGGTGATTGAACATTGGCTATTTAACTTTTGAGGGGTTCGGGGAGCTACAAGTCCCGCACTGTAACTGAAAGGTCAGCGTTGGGACACATGGACATTAGCTGCTTAACGTTGGCTTCATCTCCAGGGTCTAGAATGACTACAGATTCTCTCAAACGATTCTCTCCAGCCCTCTATGCCCCCTGTTCAAGCTGCCCTTGGCATTCTCTACCGGCAAGAAAAGTTCCTGATGCAACTGCGGGATGATCTGCCCCACATTGCCTATCCGGGAGTTTGGGCTCTATTTGGGGGTCATGTGGAAGTTGGAGAGCCCCCTGAACTTGCCTTTCAGCGAGAGATTCAAGAAGAGATCGGCTATCAAGTGCCTGAGATTTTGAAATTCAGTTGTTACCAGGAACCCCATGTGATCCGTCATATCTTTCACAGTCCTCTAACCGTTGACCTGAATCAGTTGATCTTAGAAGAAGGACAGGATATGGCTCTGGTGAGTCTAGAACAAATTCAAGCCGGAGAATGTTATTCCTCAAAGGCGGGAGTCCGATCCCTGGCACTTCCCCACCAAAAAATTCTCCTGGAATTTATCCAATGTCAGAAGTCCGGCAAAAATCTCAATAAACTGTGAAATTTCCCTGCAAAGTTAAGGAAGCCTTGTCTATGATGTAGATCAGGAGCATTTAAGCTTCCTGATTTCATAACTTTGGTCTCTATGGACATTCAGCTAATCAACATTGGGTTTGGCAATATTGTGTCTGCGAGCCGAGTTATCGCCATTGTCAGCCCTGAATCTGCTCCAATTAAGCGTATCATTACAGATGCCAGAGATCGAGGCCAGTTGATTGATGCAACCTATGGCCGCCGGACAAGGGCTGTTATCGTTACAGATTCTAGCCATATTATTCTTTCAGCCATTCAGCCTGAAACCGTAGCTCACCGATTTGTTGTTAGCAAAAATGGTTCTGAATGAGGGGATTCCTGGATAGAATTTCATCTAAGTTCAGCCAAGTTCATAGAATTTCATTGTTAATCAATTTATTCATCTTCATAAGGCGGCTTCTCCGTCTTTCTCAAGTCTCCACCACAATTTATCCTGCAATCTACTGTCAATCTACCCTTCATCTACAACTGCATCCATGGCTGCTCAACCTTCTTCTACCACGCCTCAAACTGCTCTGCCTGTTGATTCTCCAACAGGCAGACTGGTTGTGATTACAGGGCCGAGCGGGGTGGGCAAAGGCACGTTGGTGCGATCGCTCCGCCAGCGTCATCCTGAGCTTCACCTCTCTGTTTCAGTGACGACCCGGGCTCCCCGAGCCGATGAAGTGGAGGGACAGGACTATTATTTTGTAGACCATCCTCGCTTTCAACAGATGGTGGAAAATGGCGAATTGCTAGAGTGGGCAGAGTTTGCTGGAAATTGTTATGGGACTCCCTGGCGACCTGTGCAGCAACGGGTTGAAGCGGGTGAGTCGGTGTTACTAGAAATTGAATTGGCAGGGGCGCGGCAGGTTCAGCAGCTTTTCCCCCAGGCCCAGAGGGTTTTCATCCATCCTCCGTCCATGGCTGAACTGGAGCGGCGATTGCGGGAGCGGGGTCAGGACTCCGAAGCTGCTATTTCTCGCCGTCTACAACGGGCTCAGGATGAAATTGCGGCGGCCAGCGAATTTGACTTTGAAGTCACCAATGACAATCTGGACGCGGCCCTGGCAGCCCTGGAAAATGTCCTGTTTCTTCAGGCTTAGGGGGTTTCCCTTTGAAGCGCTTGAAGCGCTTGAAGCTCTATCTCAGACAGGGGCTCAACCTGGAATTCAGTCGCAAAACAACGGCGGGCCGCCTCGATCAAAACCTCAATCAAGTGGGGCAGGAAATCTGCCTGGGAAACCAAAGCGTTTAAGGAGGCAGGGAGAATCAACTCCTCACCAAAGACCTGAGAGTAAAGAGCCGGATCAGGATTAAGCCGGATCGAACCCTGCTGTAAAACGGCGCGATCGCGCCTGAATTGGGCACTGCCGATTAATTTCTCCCCTTGGGGCATGACCAAATCTGCCCCCGTTGCCAACCGGAAGCAGTTAGCCTGATGGCGGTATTCTCGGCCCCTGGAACCGTAGGTGAGAGCAATCCCCAAAGACCGCCAACCTTCGATTAAGAATCGGCAGATGGCTTTATAGGTTGTGAGGCGATCGCCCGATAAGCTGGGGGCGATCGCGGTATACGTTAGATCCCCTTGATGCAAAACCCCTCGACCGCCGGTGGGCCGCCGCACCAGCTCCACAGGTTGGCCTCGCCAGATGAGATGATTCCATTCCTCCGGCCATTGGCGCTGATGATGGCCCAGGGAAAGGGCGACCGGTTCCCAGGTATAAAACCTCAAGACCGGCAGGGAGCGACCTGAGTGGTACTGTTCGAGCAACCATCGATCAATAGCCATCTGTAAAAAACCATCAGCCCTGAAGGGCGGAATTAAGCGCCAACAGGGCTGACTAAACATTAATCCTGGTCTGATGATAGAGTGAACTCAGGAGTTCCAGCAATCCTATTGGCCAAACTCTTCTTGTAAAATATCGTCATTGTCATCGGCAATGGTGGCAACAACAGTGATAATTCGAGAAATCTCACCCGCTGTAATCCCAGCAAGGGTTCGAGTCGAAAGCACGACAATTTGATTGCTAGTTACAGCAAAATGAGATTCAAAGGTATTGAGCCAGTTCATTTCCATCAGCTTTCGCATCAATTGGTCTTCATTCTTGGCCGGAAGCTTTAGCACAGGAGACCAGACGGTTAAGTTATCGTCGTCAGTTTCCCCCGTCAATTGCACCAGGATCTCGGCACTACCATATTGAAACTTCCAAAGGTGACCGTCCTCGCTCTGACCCACCATCGCTTTCTGATCCTGGGCAAGGCCAGCAATTACCGTTTCAATCTCCTCGTGGTAACTGATCAAGGGCTCATCTGTTAGGGCTTCAGTCACAGTTTCCGAACTAGATTGGCTAGTAGTTATCATTGCAGTTTACCGTAAGGTGAAGTAGGTTTTGATTTGATCATTTGATTTCACCCATAGTATCGCCTGTTATGGAGTAATTGAACACCCTTTTGTCCTTGAAAGCCATGGGACACAGAACTTTGAAGCTGATACCAACTCTTAAAATTGGCATGACACAAAACCCAGAGCACATTGCAGCACCTTGCGTTCCAGATTTCTATCTGTAGCAATATTCAATATTAAAGAGAATTGATATGACCTGATCCCCTGCAGGATGAAACCAAAAAAAGCTGCCACATCTGCATGACAGCTTTGTCGGGTCGTTAGTCCAATCGTTATTCGTCCAATCGTTGATGAAAATATTCGTACGAATGGGGCAAAGTCAAAACGCTGAACCCATGCCGGGGTTGGTTACCTTTATTCTTCAGGAGGGCTTCGGTTAGAGGAAGCTACTAGAAGTCTCAACCCAACCGATGTAGGTCGTACATCGGGTCAACCGTGAGATGACTTGCAGATTATTTGATGGTTACCTTAGCACCAACTTCCTCAAGTTGCTTTTTGGTGGCTTCCGCATCGTCTTTGTTGGTGGCTTCCTTGACTGCCTTGGGTGCTGCTTCCACCAGATCTTTAGCTTCTTTCAAACCTAAACCAGTGATGGTTCGGACAACTTTGAGAACAGCAATCTTTTTATCCGCTGGAAACTCATCGAGAATCACATCGAATTCAGTTTGCTCTTCTTCAGGTTCAGCCGCGGCAGGAGCAGCCCCACCCGGTGCCATACCGGGCATTGCCATCATCATTCCGCCCCCCGTTGGAGCGGAGGCATCTACTCCGAAGGCTTCCTCGATTTGCTTAACCAACTCAGACGCTTCTAGCAAACTTAAAGCTTTTAGCTGTTCTAAGATTTCGTCAGTTTTTGCAGACATTCTGAAACTCCTAAACTACATAATTTCAACGGTTTGAATTCAAGGATCTGAATTCAAATATTCAACAACTTGAAGTCAACAACTTAAAGACACTAGGCAGCGTCCTGGGCATCTTCTTGTTCAGAAACCGCTCGGATGGCTCGAACCAGGGAGCCAGGAACTTCCTTGATGCCCACGGCCAACTGGGTTGGAACGGCCTTGGTCGCCACCGCCAATTTGGTGGGTAGAATCTTCAGCGCTCCGGCGATTTGAGCCATAAGCTGTTCTTTGGTCGGGAGCTCAGTGATCGCCTTGACATCGGCGACTGTTAAAGCTCGGCCCTCCATGACTCCGCCCCGAAGTTCGGTTTTCTTCGATTCTTTCTGGAATGCTTCGTAGGCTTTAATTGCCGCCCCGAAGTCATCTCCCACAAAGATAAAGGCAGAACTTCCCTTGAGGAACTCTTGCATCGGCTCCCAGACTTCATCTCCAGACACAGCCTTTTCCATAAAGGTGTTTTTAGCCACCTTACAGATGCTTCCAGTTTCCCGAAGCCGGTTGCGTAGTCTAGAAATTTCAGCAACAGATAGCCCAGCGTAATCAACCACCAAGGTGAGCTGTGTTTCACTCAGATTTTGTTTTAGGTCAGCAACAATTTCTTGCTTATTTTCCTTGGTTCTGCCCACGGGTCTTGAACCTCCGTTCTCAGTTTCAACCGCTTGAACTTAGTCCCCATTCAAAGCAGACTCCCGGTTTCTGGCTAAAATCAAAGAATTCCTCTGGATCTCTCCAATAAAAAAATCCCCGGATATCCTTTTACCCGAGGTTTGATTAAGATCTAAAGCAACTTGTTATGAACAAACCAACTCTGGATAAGCCAGTTCTGGACAGTCAGGGACAAGTTTGTAAGTTTGATAGAAACTTCTATAATGCTCTAGTTCGTCAACCTCGGCAGGAAATTAAGCGAGTCGCACCTGCTGTCTTCAGTGAATGAACAGTCTAAGTTAAATAGGTTGAATTTGTATTTACAACCCTTCTATAGTTACATACATGAACTCCTTCGTCAAGAGCCCGTGGTTGACTTTGATCCTCAACCGTTGATCATTACCTTCTAGCCAGTTACTATGCCTCCATCGACTCAGCCTCCAACCCCCAATTCCCACCCGCAACTTTGTCAATTTATTCACCAACAGATCAAGCGGAGTCAACTCCAAAGAATTACTTTCGCTCAGTATATGGATTGGGTGCTCTATCACCCTGAGTGGGGCTACTACAGCACCGCTCAGCCCAAAATTGGAACGGCGGGAGATTTTTTCACCGCACCGCACCTAGGGCGAGATTTTGGCGAACTTCTGGCGGAGCAACTAGCTCAAATGTGGGAAATTCTGGGCCAACCCCAACCCTTTACCCTGGTGGAAATGGGGGCAGGACAGGGCATCCTGGCGGCAGACATCCTCCGACATTTCCACCAGCAGTATCCCCAGATCTGGCCCCACCTGAATTATATAATCATTGAGCGATCGCCCCTATTCCAGGTCGAACAAGCCCAAACCCTGAAATCTTGGTGCGATCGCGGCGGCTCCATTCAATGGCGGCAGTGTCATGAAATTGACCAGAATTCAATTACAGGTTGCTACTTTTCCAATGAATTGGTGGATGCATTTCCAGTGCATCAGATCCGCTTCCGCAACGGGCAACTTCAGGAGGTCTATGTCACGACGAATCCCGATGTCCCCCCTGGTAGACCCTCCGAGCCCCAGTTTCAGGAAGTCATCGGTGAACCGTCAACCCCAAAGCTGGCAGAATATTTCCTATTCCTGGGGATTGAGCTAAATTGCGATCGCTATCCCGATCCCTATCGCACGGAAGTCAACCTAGCATCCCTGGACTGGATCACTGAAATTGCCAGGACGTTGCACAGAGGTTTCATTCTAACGGTTGACTATGGTTATTCATCTGAGAAATACTACAGTCCCATGCGCTCTGAGGGCACCCTCCAGTGTTATTTCCAGCATCGCTATCACAATAACCCCTATATTCATGTCGGATATCAAGATCTGACCACCCACGTCAACTTTACCGCCCTAGAAAACCAAGGTCAGCTTTGGGGTTTGGAGACAGTGGGCTTGACTCAGCAGGGATTGTTCTTGATGGCCCTGGGGTTGGGCCAGCGATTATCTGCTCTGACTCAGACGGAAGGATTATCTCTCGGGGAAGTGCTGCGCCGTCGAGAGGCACTCCACAGCTTGATTAACCCCATGGGTTTAGGAAATTTTAGGGTTCTGATTCAAAGTAAAGGGTTGGAGTCGCAACAACCCATTCAACTCAAGGGGTTGAGGGGGGCTGAAACCCAGGATTTGGGGCCACTGACCTGAAATCAGGATGCTGTCCGAAGATATTCAGGGTTTTGGGTCTTCGACTGAGCTTGCCAAACTAGCGAATATCTCCCAATCACTACCTTGAAACTAATTTTGATTTGTTACAAACGACGAAATGACAAGAGTTTCAGTCATTCTGATTGCCGTAGAAGCTGCCAAAATTTGTCCAAGGTCAAATGGATACAAACAGTTACAAAAAAAGAGGTACAGCAAACTGTACCCCTGAGAAAAGCATCATTAAAATCGTTGACTTAGAACCGGAACTGAGTCCGCAGGGTTCCAACGAAAATGGTGTCATTTTCGCTGTTATGGTCGGGGCTGGTAACGATAAAGAATCCAGGCGTTACCGCAATGTACTCACTCAACTGGAACCGATAAAACGCTTCAATATGAATTGAAGTATCCTCATCTTCCAGGTTACTCACATCATGCTCTACAACCTTAGGGGGCATTCCCACTAAAATACCGCCCAAATCGCCTTCCTTCAATACATCAGGGAAAGCCAGGGTTACGGCCCAGTTGAGGATTGTCGCTTCACGGTCTACATTGCTATCCTGCTGATTGGCCCAGGCAACCCCAAACCAACCGCCAAGTTGGAACCAATCGGTAATTCCCCAGTTTGCCTGAGCACCTAAGTTGTCTGAGGAGGTAGCTGAGTTACCAAAGGGTCTGTCGGCAATAAAGCTTCCTGTGCTACCAGTAACACTGACATTATCTTCACGGAAATATCGATGGGAATACTCAACACTAATTGCCACATCATCCAGGGGATTGAATATGACCTGAGCACCGGTGGAATAGCTGCCATTAAATAGACCGCGACCATCATTCGCATTGGCTCCATCTCCGCTCAAGTAACCTATACTGACCAGAGCAAAATCAAAGTCATACTTGAAAATAGCTCCAACTCCCTCTGGCCCTCGGGCAATCAAAGGATTATAACGACCAAATCGGGAGCTAGTCCCAGCACCGGTGCTTTCCAGGGGGTTGAGAATATCATTCAAGTCATCGTTGTCCAGACTGTTGGCCCCAATGAAGAGTTGGCCGCCGCCAATCGGAAAGCGATAGTATAGGTCATCCAGGATAAACGTACCATCTCCCCCATCTGTACTCAAACGGGTCATCAGGGTATTGGTTGAATCTACCTCACTCAGGTTAGGAATATCGGAAACCTCCAAACGAGTCCGGAGTAAATCTTCTCCCGTGAAGCTGGTGTCAAAATTGAGACGAGCCCGATAGCCCAGGAAGGTCTGGGTAGGGTCATCGTCATCATCAACCAGACCGGTACCATCTGGGCCTTGATCGCCGTTGACATTGTAGGTAGCGCGATCGCCAAAGGTATCTCCAGCAAAGAAGATTACCTCAGCATTCAGCTTAGTCGTAGTGGAGAACTGGTTGGCTTCTAGCTCGGCTGTTCGAGCTTCCAGAACGGTGACGCGACCTCTGAGGGCAGCGATTTCTGCGGCGAACTCCTCCATCAATCGCTGCAACTTAGCCAGGTCTTCCCGAGTCACCAGATTAGAGGTGGAAGCGTCAATCAATTCAGTAATTCTTTCTAAACAAGCATTTACCCCAGCGGCAAATTCAAAGCGGGTTAAGGCCCGATTTCCCTTGTAAGTCCCGTCGGGATAACCTGCAATACAACCGTAACGCTCTACCAAAGATTGCAAAGCCTGGAAGGCCCAGTCCGTTGGTTGTACGTCAGAAAGTTGAGAGACAGAAGTCACCTGGGATTGCTTCTTTGTCCCCGCGCCCCTACCCTCTCGGGAGTACTGGTTGAACTGATTCTGGCTGTCCTCGACAGCAGAGTTGGCACCCTCAATCTCGGCAACAGCGGGCTGAGAACCTGAAGATGAATCCACCGATTGAGGGCCAAATGAGCTGCCCTGAGGATTTACGGGAACCTGAGTCAGGACTTCTGAAACCGTAACGGTTGAAGTTGAGGGCTCAGGAATAGATCCTTCAGCGACCGAACTTTCAGTGACTGAACGGTCAAGAACTGAACTTTCAATCACCGAGCTTTCGGTTTCAGGAATTACAAGATTCTCCGCCATGGCGGAGGAAGATAGGATTAAACTTGTGCCCAAGATAGCCGGGCTAAGCAACCACGCTTTCAACAATTGTTGTTTCACACTCTCTCTCCTCACACGAAAATCTAGGTTTGATCAACTCTGGAACGAGGAGATACCAAGCTCCCCTCAGCATTCTACATGAATTCCCAAGCTCTTTCGGAACCCTCGGCAACTATTTTACTCGATCTCCACCAGACCGGCACAACTAAATCTTCAACTCAAAGCTTACATCTGGGCACTTACATCTGGACAAAACCTGAACAGGGTTAGCCCCGTAGAGTCAAGATTTTAAGATTGAGATTTCAGGTTAGGTTGCGGGTGCCGATCAGAGGAAGACACAAATCGCCAATCCATTCCTGGGCTTTCCTAGGCTTACTATGGGCTGGGTTCAAATATGGGACTCAGAAGTCCGTGGGTACTGAATAGATGTCACCTTCCAACCCAAGATAATCGAGCAAACTCTATAAAAAGGCCGATTTTTCTTTGGGAATGTTCGGAGATTATGTCACAATTATTAGCAGTTTTGCCATTTCTGTAAAGAACTATAAACGTACCCCTAAGTCATGGAACCGCTCTATCAATATGCTTGGTTGATTCCAGTGCTCCCCCTTGTTGGCGCAACCTTAGTTGGATTGGGGCTGATTGCCTTTAACCGACTCACTAATGGTTTTCGTCGCGGGGCAGCTATTTTTATCGTCTCCCTCTTGGGAGCCTCAATGGTGATGTCTTTTGCTGTGCTCTGGAGTCAACTAAACGGTCATGAGCCCTACAGTAAAATGATTGAATGGGCTGCAGCCGGTGACTTCAAGCTGACCATGGGCTACGCCATTGACCATCTCACCGCCGTTATGCTGGCCATCGTGACCACAGTCGCTTTTCTGGTCATGATCTACACCGATGGCTACATGGCTCATGATCCTGGATATGTGCGCTTTTATGCCTATCTCAGCCTCTTTAGCTCCTCAATGCTGGGTTTGGTGGTTTGCCCCAACTTAATTCAAGTTTATATTTTCTGGGAACTCGTGGGGATGTGTTCCTACTTGTTGATTGGCTTCTGGCATGATCGCAAACCCGCCGCTGATGCCTGTCAAAAAGCGTTCGTTACCAACCGGGTTGGAGACTTTGGTTTGTTGTTGGGAATGCTCGGAATTTACTGGGCCACCAATACCTTTGACTTTAGTTTGATGGGGGAACGGCTAGAAGCTCTGGTGGAGTCCGGTTCCTTGAGTGTAGCTTTAGTCAGTTTGTTTGCGGTTCTGGTGTTCCTTGGGCCTGTGGCTAAGTCCGCTCAATTTCCCCTCCATGTTTGGCTCCCGGACGCGATGGAAGGCCCGACTCCAATTTCTGCCCTGATTCACGCCGCAACCATGGTGGCAGCCGGAGTGTTTTTGATTGCGCGGATGTATCCGGTATTTGAAGGGTTGCCGATGGTGATGAATGTGATTGCCTGCACCGGGGCATTTACGTCCTTTTTGGGGGCAACTATTGCCTTGACCCAGAACGATATCAAAAAGGGTCTGGCCTACTCGACCATTTCTCAGTTGGGCTACATGGTGATGGCTATGGGAGTCGGAGCCTATACAGCCGGACTGTTTCACCTGATGACCCATGCCTATTTCAAAGCCATGCTGTTTCTCTGTTCCGGGTCAGTGATTCACGGCATGGAAGCGGTCACGGGCCACGATCCAGTTCTGGCCCAGGATATGCGATTGATGGGGGGTCTGCGGAAATATATGCCAATTACGGCAACCTGTTTCCTGATTGGGACTCTGGCCATTTGTGGGATTCCTCCCCTGGCTGGATTCTGGTCAAAAGATGAAATTCTCGGGAGTACCTTTGCAGTTAATCCTGGACTCTGGGTTGTGGGTTGGTTAACGGCGGGGATGACGGCATTTTATATGTTCCGAATGTACTTCATGACCTTCGAAGGTCAGTTCCGGGGGAACAATGCCACAATTCGCCAGGAACTTCTGGCCGCCGTCCAGGCTCCAAATTATGCGTTTGGCCCTGGGGCAATGAATCCTCAGGAATTGGTGGCTGAGGTGGAGGATCATGGTCACGATGACCATGGTCATGATCATCACCACAGTGAGTTTCCCCATGAATCCCCTTGGGCAATGACCATTCCCCTGATGGTGTTGGCCGTGCCTTCAATGTTGATTGGTTTGTTAGGAACGCCGTTTGCCAATCGATTTGAACGGTTTATCTTTGCCCCTAGCGAAACCCTGGCTGAAGTGGTGGAGAAAACCAGTGAGTTTGACTCCACAGAATTTTTGATTATGGCAGGTAACTCTGTCGGCATCGCCCTCATCGGCATCACCCTGGCCAGTCTGATGTATCGAACCCATAAAATTGATCCGGCGGCGATCGCCCGAAAAGTCAAGCCCCTCTATTTGTTTTCCTTGAATAAGTGGTATTTGGACGACATCAATGATTGGTTGTTTGTTCAGGGGAGTCGTCGTCTGGCCCGACAGGTCATGGAAGTAGACTATCGGGTGGTCGATGGGGCTGTAAATTTAACAGGTCTGGTGACCTTGATTTCTGGACAGGGGTTAAAGTATCTGGAAAATGGTCGAGCGCAGTTTTATGCGCTGATTGTATTTGTTGCAGTACTTGGGTTTGTAGTATTCTCTGGCGTTAGTTAAAAGGACAACTGAATCATGTCTGTGGCTGATTTTCCTTGGCTGACAACAGTCATCTTATTTCCAATTCTGGCCGCCCTAGTGGTACCCTTCCTGCCGGATGACAATGGCAAGACGGCTCGCTGGTTTGCCTTGGTGGTAGGGTTGATCGACTTTATTCTAATTATTTGCGCGTTTTATCTGGGCTACGACCTGGATACCCCCGGTCTGCAATTGGTCGAACGGTACTCCTGGATCCCTCAACTAGACTTGAACTGGTCAGTGGGGGCGGACGGATTGGCGATGCCCCTGATTTTGCTGACCGGGTTTATCACTACCCTGGCGATTCTGGCGGCTTGGCCCGTAACCTTTAAGCCCCGGCTGTTTTATTTCCTGATGCTGGCCATGTACGGGGGTCAGATCGCCGTGTTTGCGGTTCAGGATATGCTACTGTTTTTCCTGGCCTGGGAACTGGAACTGGTTCCGGTTTACATGATCCTGGCCATTTGGGGGGGCAAAAAAACGTCAGTACGCGGCCACAAAGTTCATCCTTTACACGGCGGGGGGTTCCCTGTTTATCTTGCTAGCGGCCCTGACCATGGCGTTTTATGGGGATACAGTCACGTTTGATATGCAGGCGATCGCCGCCAAAGCCTATCCAATCAAAATGCAGCTCTTTCTCTATGGGGGATTCCTGATTGCCTATGGGGTGAAGCTGCCGATTTTTCCATTGCACACTTGGTTGCCGGATGCTCACGGTGAAGCGACGGCCCCCGCCCACATGTTGCTGGCGGGGATTCTGTTAAAGATGGGGGGCTATGCCTTGCTGCGGATGAATGTGGGGATGTTGCCGGATGCCCATGCTACCTTTGCTCCGTTGCTGGTAATTCTAGGGGTAGTCAATATCGTTTATGCGGCCCTGACTTCCTTTGCCCAGCGGAGTCTGAAACGTAAGATTGCCTATTCTTCGATTTCCCACATGGGATTTGTCTTGATCGGGATGGCTTCATTCACCGATGTTGGGATGAGTGGGGCCGTCTTGCAAATGATTTCCCATGGGTTAATTGGGGCTAGTTTATTCTTCCTGGTGGGCTGTACCTATGACCGCACCCACACCCTGATGCTCGATGAGATGGGGGGAGTTGGGATTAAGATGAAGAAGGTATTTGCTATGTGGACAGCTTGTTCGATGGCTTCCCTGGCCTTACCTGGAATGAGCGGATTTGTGGCGGAATTGATGGTATTTATTGGATTTTCCACCAGTGATGTCTACAGTCCCACCTTCAAGGTTTTGGTGGTGTTCCTGGCGGCGGTGGGAGTGATTTTAACCCCGATTTACCTGTTGTCCATGCTGCGAGAATTGCTCTATGGCCCTGAGAATCAGGAACTGGTTGCCCATGAAAAATTGGTGGATGCGGAACCGCGAGAGGTCTTTATTATCGGCAGCCTGTTGGTGCCAATTATTGGGATTGGTTTGTATCCTAAGATTGTGACTCAGATCTATGATTCCACAACGGTTAAATTGACGGCTCTGATTCGTCAATCGGTACCGACTTTGGCAGAAAATTCCTCCGTGGCGACTTTGGAAGAGCTGAATCCGATAGCTTTACAAGCTCCTGAAATTGGTCGTTAATCCTCTGGGATAAAGTTTTTTAAATCCTGAAAGACTTTTAAAAATTTAGGCAGAAACTCAAGCAAAGGTTCAAGTAAAAATTCAAGCAAAAAAGGGTGGGCATTGCTCACCTCTTTTTTGAGTTTTATTTGAGTTTTAAGCCTCTCTTGCAGACATCGTCGGAATTTGAATTTCTTTAATGCAGGTAGAACGAGATAGGGAAAGTACACAGTCAATCTTTAAAGTGTTTGATAATCGCCTCAGCAAATTCAGAGCATTTCAGAGGTTCAACGGCAGGTTCCATTAACCGCGCCAGATCATAGGTAACTTCCTGATGAGAAATTGCCGCTGCTAGGCCCTGTTTAATTAAGTCCGCCGCCTCTTGCCAGCCCATATATTCCAACATCATCACCCCAGAGAGAATTAATGAGCCCGGATTCACCCGATCCAACCCCGCGTGTTTGGGAGCAGTCCCATGGGTCGCCTCAAAAATAGCACAGGTATCGCCAATATTGGCCCCCGGCCCCATGCCTAACCCTCCCACCAGAGCGGCAGCCGCATCCGAAAGATAGTCTCCATTCAGATTCATCGTCGCCAAAATCGAATACTCACCAGGGCGGGTTTGAATTTGTTGAAAGATGCTATCAGCAATCCGGTCATTTACCATGACTTTTTCCTGCCATTTACTGTCCCCATGGCTTTGCCAGATAGCGGTCAAAACTGATTCTACTTCCTGACAGATTTCAGCTTGTTTTTCCGGGGTCAAAGCATCATAACCGGGGTCAATTTTGCGGGCATTTTCTTCAATCGAAATCTCAGAGTTAGCTTCTTTGTTGCTGAGAATCCAGGATTCCCGTTCGGTGACACATTCGTTGCGAAATTCTGTAGTGACCAGCTCATAACCCCAATCTCGAAAGGCCCCTTCCGTGTATTTCATGATGTTGCCTTTATGGACTAAGGTCACCATTTGTTTGGCTTTGGGCAATCTCAGGGCGTTCTGAATTGCCCGTCGAATCAATCTTTGAGATCCGGTTTTACTAATTGGTTTGATCCCGATCCCAGAGTCTAGCCGGATTTGCTTTTTACCGTGTTCAGGAGTGGCGGGAATCAGGTCTGTATTGAGAATATGAATTAATTTTTCGGCAATTTCTGAGCCCTCTCGCCATTCAATTCCCAGGTAGATATCTTCGGTGTTTTCCCGATAAATAATCACATCCATTTTTTCAGGATTTCTATGGGGAGATGGGGTTCCCAGATAATATTTGCAAGGGCGAACACAGGCGTAGAGATCATTAATCTGTCGCAATGCCACGTTCAACGAACGGATTCCGCCGCCAATTGGGGTCGTCAATGGCCCTTTGATGGCGATGCCATAGACTTTGATCGCATTTAGGGTATCCTCCGGCAGGTATTGATAGGTTCCATACAATTCACAGGCTTCATCCCCCGCATAGACCTTGAACCAGTTGATCTGCCGCTGACCCCCATAGGCTGTTTCAATGGCTGCATCCAATACCCGTTGGGATGCGGGCCAAAGATCAACCCCCGTTCCATCTCCCCGAATAAAGGGAATAATCGGATTGTCAGGAACAATCGGTTTGCCATTCTCGAAGGTTACGGTTGCGCCTGTGGTGGGGGGCGTAATTTTTTCGTACATGGGTCACTCACTCATGCTAAATCCTTTTTATTCTGTCACGATTAGACTTCAATCAGATGTTCAACTTGAGCAGGTTTTGAGGAATAGCTGCTAGACTCAACTCGAAATAAACCTGAAATAAACCTGAAATAAACCCAAAAAGTCAGTCTAGGGGAATTTTATCTGAATTTTCCGGCTAATTTTCCGGCTAATGATCGTGGCGCAGTGCGTCAACTCCCTCCTAAATCCATCCTCACGGGATTGAAAAGCGCTATATACTGGAATTCAAGGTTCTAGCCAGAAATTTGACCCGATGGGATGAATTATCGGTTCCTCCAAACGCAGCTCAAACCCTATAAAGCAGCCGGATACACAACAATCCGCTTCAATGCCAAAAAGGCCGAGCTAGAGACTGAATACTATCGACTGCTCCAGTTGGGGCTCTCCCAGGGACAGCTAGAATCGGCGATCGCCGATCATCAGACTGATACAATTAATGGGATTGACCCCTTGGAGGTGTTGGCGACACCAGAGCGTTATAAACTGTCTCAAATCAAAGCAAAGGTATTTCAATTGGCTAATCTTTCTAATCTGAATATTTCTAATTTGAAAGAACTGAGGGAAAATTATCCATTAATTCAGGCAAAGGCGTTCAATTTTCGCCACAAATCTGCCTGGATTAAATGTCTACAATTGATTTCAGAAATCACCCAGTCTTCCCACTCCAATCAGATCTTTTATCAAGCCGTAGAGCGGGCCATTGAAATTGAACTTAAATCCCAGGAGGATGATTTTCACCGTTATGAAACCCCCGATCCAGACCTGTACACTATTCTGTCTGATTACAATCTGGCAGGAATTTCCTGGGAAAAGCAGCCATCTGATCAGGGAGAGCTGATGCGAAGTTATATTTTGCATAAATGTCGGGACGCAGGTCTAGATCCGGATCAATATTTCATCTCTCAACTTTAAGTCCTTTAGTTAGTAACTCAATGAAACTTTTACTTTAATTTTTAATTTTTTTACTTTTTATCAAATTTTTACAGCGTTTCTCACACTGCTGGAGTTGATAGCATACCACGCTCCAGCTCCCAAATCCGTCCCTCACGGGATTAAGAATTACTGTACTAATTATTCACTATTAAATACTCACTACTAAATATTCACTTTGGAGTAAAGTCAATGGATGCTATTAAAACTAGGCGCTTAGTTGAGCGACTCAGTCAGAAAATTGAAGAGTATCAACCCTACGAAAAAGCTGGAAAGCTCTACTTTCGCAGAGCTGATATAGACCAGGAAATCCTATATTTTCAGGCAACCTGTGATGAGTTGAGGCACGGACTCACCAACTATGAAAAGTTATTGTCAAAAGTCAAAATGTCCTCTGTTGATCAGGCGACAAAAGTAGCGCTGATCTATGAAATCAAATATGAAACTACTCGTCGGACTTATTACACCCAGAGAAATAAGTTGAACGCCTACTACAAATCCTTAGTTGAAAGAATTGATCAACGCCGGAAAGTAGATATTCAGAACCTAGCCATCGAACAACAAGCCAAACTCCAAACTGAAATTGATCGATCTGAACAACTCAAAGCATCTCTCTACGCTCAAATTCAATCCAAAGATGAAGACGTTAATCTCCTGAAAGTTCAGTGTGACAAGTATCAAATAGAACTGGAAGCTGAGCGCGATCGCCGCCGGGAACTGGCTAGAAATAATCAATCCCTCGGGGCTTACAAAAGTCTATATCTTCGGGAAAAGCAAAAAACTCAAAAGCTCAAACAAGACCTGCAACTTCTGCAAAATCAGCACCAGGAAAAGCTTGATCAGTTCATCCGTTTGTGTAGAAAATATCAGCAGCAATTGCAGCAATTTAAAGCCAGATGTGAAACCCTGGCTAAAAATAATCAATCCCTCGGAGCCTATAAAGTTCACTATCATAAAGCAAAAGCCAGGGTGGAAAAATTAAAACAAGAGATCCAGATTCTACAAGCTCCACAGGTTTACTCTGATTGAGGGCAACCTGACTTTAATGATTCGTCGGGAATCAGAACTTGAGTGCAATATTCCCTGGGAATCCGACACCCAGAAGAACCTGACTAAACCTAAACTTTTCTATCCCTGGCGACTGCAATCCTGAACTTATCCCTATCGACGATTTCTGCAGAATTAGAGAGGCTATAGATAGAGAGGTTTTTTGGCCATTGGCATTGACCCCTTGACCTGCAAGCTATCAAGATGGCAAGCCATCAAGATTACAGCTCAAGACCCAAGGCAATCTGTCCATCCGTCGAAAATCTCCCTATTCTCGCTGTACTATCGTCCTGACAACAATGAATTCATTTGTTTTAATCGGCAGTACAGCCTTCAAGGGTGCAACTCAAGCAAAAGCTGATTCATTTGCCAAAAGTACTGATTTGAAGGCTGCCAAGGTTTTTCAAAGTGCGATCGCCTCCGGTTCAATTCCGGTAGAACAACCCGGATTGGAAGATGTGTTTCTAGCGGATCTCTATCGTCGAGCCGGAGATTTTCAATCCGCCCAAGCGATCATTGAACAGAGTCAAGCCAGGGAACTGGAGTCCAGTGTAGCCCGGGTACTGGACTATGTGTGCCATTTGATCCATCGAAAAGATACGGCTTCCCATGCCATTCTCCAGGTTTTAGAACCCATCTGAAGAATAGCTCGATAGAGAAGCCTGACTAAGCTTGAATAGATTAATCAGCAAGGGGTTAATCCTTAAAAAGGTTTCCCAGAACTGAAGCGGAAATCTTAGACAAAAAGATCCTCAGGGGACTCTCTTCCACCCACACGGATACCGAACCACCATTGCAATGAAACTCGCCCCAGCCGTTTTCATTGGTGGTGATGGGATCCGGAATATGTCCCATTAGATCCCGGAACCGGGTATTGGGCTTGCGAACTTCCATCCATTTACTACCTCCGGGGCCATCACTGAGAATCACCGCCATAGCCAGGGGATGTTCTCCGGTGCCAACTCTTGTCCAACCGATGACATCCTCATGGTCAAAGTAATCATATTGATCCCCAAAGGCAAAATCCCGCCGAGCCAGCAATAGCTTGTCAATAGTTTCCTTGTAGCTATCCATCCAGATTTCATAGTCGTTGCCATCCCGTCCTTTATCTTTATAGTGGGCTCCGAAATAATCGGGATAAAATACACAGGGATAACCTTCCCGCCGCAGCAGAATCAGGGCATAGGCCAGGGGTTTGAACCAGGATTCTACCACTGACTCTAAAGCTTGCAGGGGTTGGGTATCATGGTTATCCACAAAGGTCACGGCAAAAGCTGGTTGCTCCTTCATCAGGGTGCCATCAAGGATAGTTCGCATGTCAAAAAACCCCCCCGCTTTACTGGCTTGATAGAATTTGTAGTGCAAGGGCGTATCAAATAAGCTCAATCGTCCCCCGGAATTCCCGATGTACCAGTGCAACGCTCCAATATCCTGTGTCCAGTATTCCCCAACAGTGAAAAGATCCCGCTTGGCATAGTCCTCCAGATGATCCAACCAATCGCTGAAGAAATCCCCTTCAATATGTTTGATCGCATCCAGGCGGAAACCGTTGACTCCCAAGGTATCGATAATCCAACGTCCCCAATACTTGAGTTCTTCCCGTACCTGATCGTTCCCCATGTCCAGATCACAGCCCATGAGGAAGTCATAATTTCCCTGGCTCAAATCCACTTTGCTGGCAAACCGCTTATCTTTGAAGCGGTAGATTGTGCCGTCTCCAGGTTTGTAGCTGTTGTAATTCACTGAGTCAAAGTGCCACCAATGCCACTTCATGCTGGAGTACTTGTCCCCCCGCCCAGGGAACGTAAACTGTGTCCAGGCTTTGATTTTTTCAACACCCCCAATATCCTGGTTGCGATTGTTGCTATCAACTGGAATCGCTTCGATTTCTTCTTCGACATCGGCTCCCATTTTGTGATTGAACACAACATCCAGATAGAGCTGAATTCCCGCTGCCTGGATGGCTTTGCCAGCGGCTACCAGCTCATCTTTGGTGCCATACTTAGTTCGTACCGAGCCCTTTTGATCGAATTCCCCTAGGTCAAACAAGTCATAGGTTCCATAACCCACATCGTAACCGCCCCCGTTTGCTTTATAGATGGGGGGCAACCACAGAGCCGTAAATCCAGCATTAGCCAGGGCTTGAGCATTGTCTGCCACTTCGCCCCACAGCTTCCCATCGGGGGGAATGTACCAATGGAAATACTGCATCATTATGCCATTAGAATCTTGCCGCTGCACCTCAGGCAACTGATTATAGTTTTGCTCCAGCCAGTTGGAGAGGGTTGATTTGAGTTCGGACAGGGCTGAGGGATCAAGTTGCTTGAAGCGATCGCGCAATTGTTGGAATACTCCGGTAGCCATAGGTGTTGACTTTTAGAAGATATGAATTATTTTCATCACAATACACCAACTGTTTTACCAGAGTGTTAAGACTTATAGAAATTTTTAATTCAATCAAGCCATGACGGAGAATGCGCTGCGGTGTGCTTTGGGTTTTGTGTCATGCCAATTTTAACAGTTAGTATAAGAATAACAGCAGCAATTGATGAAATTGCCCTATTCCATCAGGAAGAAGTTAATTTTCATACCCTAAATAGGGGTAGATGAAAGCATTTTTAACTAAGCTTTTATCAACATTTATAATTGGAGACCACCTATGGTTCTCAATCACGAAAAAGCTCAATCTCACTTTGATTCTGAAAAGTGCTGTACAACTTGAATCAAAATTGGCCTTTTACAGATCAACTGATTCACCTTTACGAAACTCTCACAATCAAGCCAATAGTTTTACATGATCTTTAAGTAAATCTGTTGATGATATCATTCCAGACTTGATATAT
>JAAURB010000167.1 GCA_012033335.1 Oscillatoriales cyanobacterium RM2_1_1 | reverse complement strand
ATTTGAACCTAATCTTTCGAGATCAGTTTACCCAAACTGGCATTGTTCCAGGGAGTTCAATTCGAGGACGGTTTCGGGCAGATATGCGCTTGAAGGAACCAGTGCCGCCCACCTCAAATAATGATGTTTCAACTGAGACTGACTCCGAACTGGAATCAGAAACACAGCACCAAGAGCCTGAAGTAGAGCGCTACCCTCTAACAAATCGTTGGTATGGGCATGAGGCTATTCGAGGAAAAGAAAATAGTACAACCGAAGCCCTCATCAAATTTGAACACGCTTCGCTGGTTTGGCTGCCTGTCTTCTGTCCCGGTCAGCCTGTGGTGTGGGTCAGTTGCCCGATGCTCCTGAAACGATACAAACGAATTGTTGCTCAGAAAAAAACTCTACCTAGTGTTCCAGTTTTTCTTGAAACTTCTAAGGATAAAAAAGAACAGCACGCTTTTGTTTCATCTAAAAAAATCTGCAAGAATGACAAGTTATTCTTTAACCTGGGCTTTCTACCGATTCAGGAACAGTCAGATTTAATTCGGTGGGCTGACAGTCTTCCTCCCGATACGGACATCAACAAAACAAAACTTGTGGTGGTGAAAGACAGTGAGATGGGATTAGTTCATGAAATGGCACTCTATCGGCAGAGTCGGGTTCGACTCTCAGATACAGAGAAGAAAGTAGAAAGTGGAGCATTTTTTAATATGGAAGCTTTGCCTGTCGGGAGTATTTTGGTCTTTCCAATTGGCATCAAAGAAACAGGATGGAAGAAAGCTCTACAAACCGATGATTCGGAGTGGGAAGAGGTAGAAGCCAATGGACTGAATGGGCTGAGAAAAGAGTTGTATTTTGGTGGGTTAGAATCTGTGGGTTGTGGTCACTGTCAAGTTACTTTATTTGGAGAACTCTAGAATCATGCAAAGTTACTATCTGGATGAAAAAGCTCAAAAGCTAGTTTTAACAACAATTGATAATCTTTTGAATTGCAAAAAAGATTCAAAATACATCAATCAAGTTATTGGTGAAGTATTTGATATGCGATCAACCATCGCTTATGGATTGGAAAGATTCTGGGGAGAGCATATTCGCTTCTTTCAGAAAGATGGTGTCGATAAGGATAAGGGGGAATATTGGAAAGAGACTTGGGACGAATTTGCGAAGATTATGAAAGAAGCTGGGATTGAAGACTTGCCGGAGTCTTTATCAGCCCAGGACATTAAGAAGAATGATTTAGATGTTCAGACAGAAGTTAACAAACTGTGGAAAAAAAATGCGGAAGAGCGTCAAATTCTACTCTCAATCTTGACTCAGTTTTGTGACTGTATGATTTGGTGGACACAACGTCTAAAGTCACGGATTAAGGGTTAAATGACTTACAAATTTTAATCGATGCCATTTCAAGGAGAAAAAGTCGATGACAATTGATAAAATCCCTATGATGTTTCAGGCTCAGATCAAAGAGCGATGTCAATTGCAATATGCTGGAAATTCTAAGGTGGTAGAGCAATGGACGGAAGAATGGACTAGCGGAGTTGAGCCGAGAGATACTCAACTAGAATCTTCAAATCGACTTCAAAAACGATCGTTCAAAATCAGTTGGCGGTTTGTTACGAATGGAGGTCAAGACGATGGGATTATTCGTCCAGTAATTGGAAAATATGGTTTACCCTATTATCCAGGAAGTAGTATGAAGGGAGCCTTTTGCCAAGCCTGTACAAAGGAACAGCTAAAGACATATAAGTTGAATAAGGATGCCGATCATCCTAGTCTTCTGAGATTTCATGGTGGCTATCCAATCAATTCGGATTGGAAAGAAGGTCTGATTGACTTGACTCATCCTCAACAGAATTTTCAAGTTGGCACAGATGAGGGTGGTCACAGTGCAAAAGTTCTAGTCTCTCTGTATCAACCTGAAATTGAGTTTTGCATCTCTGCTGTCTATCCAAACAAGCCTGAGAATATTGATTGGGAGGAAATTTGGGCAATCTGGAAAAAAGCTTTGGGTCAGGGGATTGGCTGTCGTGTCAGTGCAGGATATGGACAATCGAATGAGCTGTTTGAAGAGATTGAAGATGAAATTCTGTATCGTACTTGCCTACACGGGCAGGGAGCTGCTGCAAAACTATTGGATGGAAAGAAGACCCCAGAGTTTCGTCCGAATATCTTTCGAGCTGGAATTCGAGGCCATGCTTTACGAATTTTTGGAGGCTTGAATCAAAGCAAAGCTGAGATTATTGTTGATGAACTGTTTGGTGGAATTCACGGCCCGGAAGGAGCAGAGGTCGGATGGCTCAGAATGTCCTTCTATCCAGAGTCTGATGAGTGGCAGGACACTAATCTTCCTGAAGGATCGCCTGATCAACATCTTGCCTATGACGTGGCAGGACAATTGGTTTGGACGCTAGCAAAGTCTCACTATGAAATTGAGAAAGGTAACAAAATCGAGGTTCGAGAATTAGAAGAGAGGCGGAAAAGCGCATTAAAAAAACTGATTCAGAAGCTGACGGAATTTGCCATGGTTCTAGGAGGGTTTGGTAAATCCTGGCGACGGGCCGATCACCAAAAGTTTCATCCAGATTACAAGAAAAACCGCATTGGCTGTCACTGGGAATGGCTACATGCAGGAGATAACCCAATCTCAGACGAATCTCAAACAATCAAAGACTTGGGTGCAGAGGTCTCGAAGTTTTTGGCAGAGGTTCAGGAAGTTGCTAAAGAATGGATGAAACTGAAAGATATTCCTGTCATAGCTCCTCCATCTAAGCCTTCTGAATCTGTTACTAAACCTGCCCAAAAATCAAGACCTTCAAGCTCATCATCTAGCCCATCAAGACTGATTCGGAGGCCCAGACCTGTGCCCAAAAATACTCAATCTCAAACGAGTTCAGGTCAGCTCTGGCGAGAAGCTTGGCGCTCAGATAATGTGGAAGTTTGGGGCAGAATAGGGAAGAATGATCGCAACTCCTGGGTAATTCCCTGGCTACACGACAGACGCAATGCACAGCAGCCAAAGAATCAGAATCACGGGCAATCCAGAACCCCCACATCAACGGTAATGTCACGGGGAGCACGTCCTGGAGACAAGCCAAAACCTGAACAGTCAATCTACAAGTCTGATTTAACAGGGCAATTGAATCAGATTGGGCGGTTGTGGCATCGGATGTATCCACTGGATAGCGGGAAGTATCTGGAACTGATTACGATTTTTCATCAGAACTGTGAGGTTTGTGAGAACTTTTTAGAATGGCTGAAATCTCAAAGGAGTAACCCAAATTCATTTCAAAAGCTGTGGCCGGTTGAGTGAGGGGTCTGGGTTCCCGTCCACACGGGAATGACGGGGAGGTGGGGGCAGTGGGCGATCGCCTCATTCGTTAAGATCAAACATATCTCTGTGCTTCAGCAGTTGCGGGAAATTCAGGAGGATGACTTATGCAAACAATCGATTCAACACCGGCAACTCAGCTCTATGTGACCCCCGAAATCTTTGATGAACTCTGCAAAATAAACCCCGACCTGAGACTGGAATGCACGGCTCAAGGAGAACTGATTGTGAATCCCCCCACTGGCGGCGATACTGGAGCTTCCAATGCTGGCCTAACCGCTAAATTTTGGAATTGGAACGAAAAGAATAGACCGGGCAAGATTTTCGACTCTTCTACCGGGTTCAAGCTGCCGAATGGAGCCACCCGATCACCGGATGTATCCTGGGTGAGGCTGGATCGCTGGAATGCGCTTACCCCTGAGCAACGGCGAGGCTTTATCCCTCTGGCTCCCGATTTTGTGCTGGAGTTGATGTCGCCCAGTGACAACCTCTCGAACCTGCAGGAAAAGATGCAGGAATATTTGGAAAATGGGGTGCTGCTGGGTTGGCTGGTGAATCCCGATGGAAAAACGGTGGAAATCTATCGGCCTGGTCAAGCCGTACAAGTGGTTCCGCTGCCCTGCAAATTGAGGGGTGAAGCTGTTTTGCCCGGATTTGAATTGGAGATTTAGAGGAATTTTTAGAGGAATTTAAAGTCCCCAGAATTGGGGATTCAGACCTAATCTGGTTTAATGAGAGCCTTCCTTCTCTTCCATCGCAAAAATAATTTCTGCCTTGGCGGGGTGCAGGCAATCCTGAAGGTCGGCGGCTACGCCATCGCCCCAAACACTCTCCGGGGTTGGTATGATGCTTGAATCAGCTCATCTCAATCTGGATTGAGATCAATTCAGAATCAATCAGAATGCCATTGAGTCCCTTTATTGCTAACGGTTATGGGGTCTAAAAATGGAAAAACGTAATTTTTCGTGTTCTTGCAGAAATGACCATTTTGGAATGCTGGATCTTAAGTCTAGTAAGGGTTTTACAGGATAATTCAGGTGTGTTATTGTAGTTATCGACGCAACCCAGCAGATCGCTGAAACCCTGATTCTTTCGTCGGATTGCGTCGATTACCCTCCCAGAGAGCGTTTGAGTCGTATTACAATGTTGATTTCAACCATGTTACAGTTCAAAAAATTGGGGTTGCGTCGATTTGTCGTCTGGAACCCGCTCTGGGCAAAGGCTCTCAGACGAACTCCCCACCGATTGGGTTAATTCGGATTAGTTGGAAACCTGTCGCTTACCGTTCCAGCAGCCATCCCGAGAGTTGTAGATGCCCCACCGATTGGGTTAATTCGGATTAGTTGGAAACTTCTAAGTAAGCCGCAATATCCAGCTAACCCCAC
>JAAURB010000073.1 GCA_012033335.1 Oscillatoriales cyanobacterium RM2_1_1 | reverse complement strand
CCTGAATGTGCCGATTATTGAGTTGCGGGACGGGGCGATCACCACCAACGCCACGGGAACCGCCACGGGGGGAAATATCAACATCAACACTGAGCTGTTGACCGCTCGCAACAGCCAGATCAGCGCCAGTGCCGTCGAGGGGACAGGGGGAAATATTCAAATTCAGTCCCAGGGGGTGTTTGCTGACCAGATTCCAACGGTGACGGCGAGTTCAGAGTTTGGGTTCGATGGCACGGTGGAGATTGACACTACGGTGGATCCGGCCCAGGGAATCATTCAACTGCCCAGGAACGTGATCGATGCCAGCGCCGCGATCGCTGAAAATCTCTGTAATCCTGAGGAGGGCCGAATTGCCAAAAGCAGCTCTTTGATTGTGACTGGGCGAGGGGGTTTGCCCCCCAATCCAACTGAAGCGGTGACGGTATTGCAGGGTTTGGTGGAGTGGGAAGGGGAAGGCACGGTGGAATTGGATAGCCCCAGATCAGGGCTCGAAAATCCAGAGCTTGAAAATCGGAACTTAGCCGGATCGGAGGGAAAGTTAGAGGTTGATCGAGATAATCTGACTAAAACCAATGGTGCTGTGGTGGTTCGGCCACGGTATCGGGTTCCTGAAATTCAACAAACCCAGGGGTGGGTAGTGGATGCTCAGGGGCAAATTGTGCTAACGGCCTCCCCCAACAATTCTGCATTTCAGGCTACAGGATTGAGGCATCCAGACTGCGAACCTTAAGTTAGGATGGACACAACAAAATTGACATTAAAAAAATTGATGTCAAGTCGTTAAATCCTTCGTAATTGAATTATGTGCCAGCGTCTTTTCTCCGGATTCAGAAATGCGATATTTCTGTCTGCAATCCCATTTTTTTGTGTTACTTTTTTTCCAAAAGATATTATCGTTAATGGCCAAATCCTCCCCGACAATACCCTGGGTTCGGAACGCTCTGTAATTAACTCTGTTACCCGCACTCGTAGTGAAATCAATGGCGGTGCCAGCCGGGGGTCAAATTTATTCCACAGTTTTCAAGAGTTTAATGTAAGAGAAAATGCCAGCGTTTACTTTGCCAATCCAGATGGAATCCGCAACATTCTCAGTCGGGTAACCGGATCAAACCCCAGCAATATTTTTGGGCGATTGGGGGTTTTGGGAGAGGCGAATTTATTTTTGATTAATCCTAACGGAATCATTTTCGGCCCAAATGCCAGCCTGGATATCAATGGGTCATTTCTAGCCACCACTGCCAATCAGATTCAACTGGGAGAAAATGGCTTTTTCAGTGCAACTCAACCCCAGGACAATCCCCTCTTAAGCATCAATCCCTCAGCCCTATTTTTCAATTCTCTGAACCCGCCATCTTCTCCAAACAACCCAGCCATCATCAACCAATCCACGGCCAACGAAGTTGGCCTCCAGGTGCCATCGGGTCGAACCCTGGGGTTAGTGGGAGGCAATGTCGTTCTAGATGGCGGAATCTTAACAGTGCCCCAGGGCCGAATTGAGCTGGGGAGCGTTGCCCCCAACACTCTGATTCCCCTAAACCTGGTTAATACGGGCTATGCCCTAAACTTTGCTGAGGTTGACAACTTTCAAGATATTCGATTCAGTAACGGCGCGTTGATCAATACTAGCGGCGCAGGGTCAGGGAGTATTCAGATTCACGGTAGGCAAATCTCTTTGACAGAGGGTTCAGTCATTGCCGGGAATACGTTAGGGAGTGAACCGGGCGGAGATTTGGCAATTACAGCAGAGCGTTTGATCCTGGCCGATGGTTCATCGATTGCAACTCGTCTTTTGGGCTCGGGTCAGGGGGGAACTTAACCGTTAATGCGAATCAAATAGAATTAATCGGGGCCGTAGTCAGGCCCTTATTTGCCGGAGGAATCTCCAGCAGCATTGAACCGGGGGCAACTGGTCAGGCTGGAGATATTACTGTGAATACTCAGCGTTTATCGTTAAGTAATGGCAGTCAGGTTGAATCAGTTATTTCTGGGGCAGGAATTGGAGGGGCGGTAACCATTCAAGCGGATGAAATTGCTGCCTTTGGAGCGCTCCAGGATAGTCCAAGTGGGCTCCGAACGGATGTATTTCCTGGGGCGACCGGGAGAGCCGGGAACCTCAGCGTCACGACTCGAACCCTAACCCTGAGGGACGGTGCTGAAGTGGGTTCAGCCGTTTTTGGGGATGCTCGGGGGGGGACGTTACGGTCAATGCCACTGAATCCATCGATATCAGCGGCATGGCTCCGGGAGAGAGTGTATTTCCCCAGGTGAATGAGTCCTTAAAGCTCTTTGGGGGTGAATTTCCAGCGGGCTTGCTCACAACCGTGTTTTCTGGAGGCAATGGGGCCGGGGGCGATTTAACAGTGAATACCCCCCGGCTAACCCTTCAAGAGGGTGGTGTAGTGGCGACGGGGACGATTGCTGCCCCAGGAAATAGTGGCCGACTGACCCTGGAAGCTGATGAAATCACTCTGATTGGCACTGCCACCGATGGTTTCTTTTCCACCAGTATCCTGACTTCGGCTCTGGCTGGGGCATCGGGTCAGGGGGGAGACCTGAAGATTGAGACCCGTCTGCTCAACCTGCGAGACGGGGCTCAGGTGCGAGCTGGAACCTCTGGGACTGGAAATAGCGGCAATGTCGCGATTCTGGCTGATGAAATCAATCTGGATGGGGTTTCCCCTGATGGTCAGTTTTCTAGCTCGATCCTGGCGGGAGTCGAAGACCTGAGCAATCTATTTCCCGGGGCAATGAGCAGCGGGAACGGTGGGGATCTGAGGATTATTAGTGGTCGCATCATCCTGTCCAACGGCGGCGAAATCAGCGCTAGCACCTTCAGCAATGGCAATGCCGGAAACTTATTGATTAATGCCAGGGACATTGAGGTCAATGGTATCTTCGCAACGGGTTCATTATTAACAACTCGAGGGGGCATCCGGATCGATGTCAGACCTGGAGCCCGGGGCAATGGAGGAAATCTAACCATTGATACGGAGTCTCTCCGCTTACGAAATGGAGGGCAGGTCAGTACCAATATCTTGGGTCAAGGTTCGGGAGGGGTATTGAGGGTGGATGCCAGGGAGATTGAGGCAATAGGTGTTTCGGAAAATTTTGTCAGTGGTCTCGTTGGTACTGTTTTGCCTGGATCAACCGGCAATGGGGGCAACATCACGGTGAATACGGATCGTCTGAGCTTGAGGGAAGGGGCCATGATTACCGCCACTGTTTTCAGTTCCGGTCAAGGTGGAAACCTTGAAGTCAATGCAGGAACAATAGAAGCCATGGGTTCTGGAATCCCTCGAAGCAATGATCCCCAGTTTTCTCAACTGATTCAGCTTTTGGCAGGTCGCTTTCCCAGTGGGATCACGACAACGGTGATACCGGGTGCAACGGGCAACGGCGGGGATTTAATGGTTCAGGCTCAACAAATTGCCATAGGGGATGGTGGACAAATCGGCACGGGAACCCTTGGCGCGGGTGCTAGTGGCAATTTACAGGTTCAGGCCAGAACAATTGATCTCAGGGGTGTTTCGGTCGTCGGCTCTGTGCCCAGTAGTATCTTTACCTCTGTTCTGGGGGGAGATGCTACGGGCAAGGGTGGGGAGGGCATTGTCACGGCTCAACAGTTGACTCTGCGGGACGGGGGACAGGTTCGCGCTGGTACCTCTGGCCAGGGAGACAGCGGCAGTTTAACAGTTCGGGCCAACCAGATCGAACTCACCGGGCGATCGGAGAATAACTTATTTCCCAGCAGCATTCTCAATAGCGTTGAAGATCTATCATTTTTCATTCCGGGGGCCATTGGCAGCGGGAATGCTGGGGATCTCAGGGTTGAGAGCGATCGCATCACCCTGACCGATGGCGGCGAAATTACCGCCAGTAACTCAGGCAGTGGCAATGCCGGAAATCTGCGGGTAAACGCCCGGGAAATTACCGTCAGCGGAGTTGCTATCGTAGATCAACAGATCATTCCCTCGGGTCTGAGGGTGGATGTTTTGCCCCAATCTACCGGAAATGGCGGCGATTTAACCGTAAACGTGGGTCGGCTAATTTTGAATGAGGGCGGACAGATCAGTACCAACATGTTCAGTGGAGTGGAAGCGACCCGGACTGGAAACCTGCAGGTGAATGGGATCGAGATTGAAGCTACGGGGGTTTCAGCCAATAGTCCCAGTGGGCTGATTACCAATGTCCAGCCGGGAGCGGCTGGAAGTGCCGGAAACCTGACGGTCAATACGGAGCGATTAGTGCTGCGGGAGGGGGCCGCAATTAGTTCCCTGGTGGCCGGTTCAGGTCGCGGAGGAATGCTCACGGTAAATGCAACTGAGATTGAAGCAACGGGGACGAGTTTTGTAGAGGCGACTAACCCGATAGAGGTTCAGATCCTGCAGTTTTTGAACGGCCAATTTCCCAGCGGAATTTTGACAACCGTGCTACCTACTGCTACCGGACAAGGGGGAGATTTAACGGTTGCTGCTGATCAGATCAGGTTGGATAGGGGAGCCCAGATCGGCTCAGGCACCTTTGGCATCGGCAATAGTGGCAATCTGAATGTCCAGGCCGATACCATCAATATTAGAGGAACCTCAACCTCATCCCTGAGTTTTCCACCTACCAGTATTTTAACCTCAGTACTGGGGGGAGGGGCAACCGGCAATGGCGGCGATGCCCTGATTAGTGCTCAACGGTTAACCCTACAAGACGGCGGACAGTTGCGGTCTGGAACCTCCGGTCAGGGGAACAGTGGGAACTTAACCGTTCAAGCCCAGGAGATTGAACTAACCGGACGTTCACTGGATAACCGATTCCCCAGCAGTATCCTGGTAGAAGTTGAAGATTTCACCGATCTTGCTCCGGGAGCCATTGGCAGAGGCAATGGCGGCAACTTAGCCATTGACAGTAACACCATTAAAGTTCAAGACGGCGCAGAAATTACAGCCAGTAGTTCCGGAACCGGGGCAGCAGGTTCCCTGGCGGTTCAGGCCAATGCCCTGCAGATAAATCAGGGGATTCTCAGCGCCGAAACCGCCAGCGGTGACCAGGGGAATATTACCCTGGATATTCCTCGGATCAGTTTACAAAATAGTGCGATCACCACCAACGCCACAGGAACCGCTACGGGGGGAAATATCAACATCAACACGGAGCTGTTGACTGCCCGCAACAGCCAGATCAGCGCCAACGCCGTTGAAGGTGCGGGGGGAAATGTCCAAATTCAGTCTCGGGGGGTATTTGCTGATCAGATTCCGACGGTGACCGCCAGCTCAGAATTTGGGTTTGATGGCACTGTTGAGATTGATACCGCCGTTGACCCGACCCAGGGGATTGTTCGACTGCCTGGGGAGATTCTCGATGCCAGCTCGATTGTGGCTCAAAATATCTGTAAGTTCGAACAGGGTCAAATTGCCAGGGGCAGTTCCCTGGTGATTACCGGCAGAGGAGGCTTGCCTTCCAGTCCTACGGAGACCCTCACGGCATTACAGGGTTTGGTGGAGTGGGAAGCAGGAGAAAACTCCCAGTTGGGAGGGGGGAATTCAGCGGTTAACCCGGACAACTTCGTTGAAACCTCCGGTGCTGTAATTGTGCGGCCACGGCATCAGGTTCCTAAAATTCAACAGGCCCAGGGATGGGTCGTGGGTTCAGGGGGGCAAATTGTACTGACGGCCTCCCCCAACAACGTCACTCCTCAAGACTCAGGATTAGGGCATCCGAATTGTCCTTAACTAACCCAGGCTTGGATTGAGTTGTAGAACGAAGAAATCCCCTTGGATCCCATTTGTAAAAGGGCACTGATTTCAAAAGGGAACTTCAATGCTTGACCCGACTCGGAAGGTCAGGAAGGTCATGAAGGTAAGCCGACCAATAATATCAGGGAAAATCATCAGTTTTAATGACTTTCCAGATAACGCTGCACTTCATCTGCCTGGGTCAAGGCCCGTTGAACACAATCCCCCAGGGCTACCCCATCCAGGTAATTGCTACATAGATATAAACCCGGTAACTTCTGCAATTCCTGGTGAATAGTCTGTAGACGTTGACAATGGCCTAGGGTGTATTGAGGAATTGCCCTGGGCCAGAGACGAACCGCTAAAACCTTTGGAGTTGCTGAATGATTCAATAATATCTGAGATAAATCCTGGTGAACTTGATGCACCAATTGATCCTCTGACCACTCCCCCACTTCCGGCTGAGTCGCTCCCCCAATAAAACTGGTGAGAATATGCCAGCCCTCCGGGGCGCGACCGGGAAACAAACTCGACGACCAGATGGTTCCCAGGGTTTGAATCCCTTGACCCCTGGGAATCAAATTGCCAAAGCCCATCAGCAGATGCCTCAAAGCGGCGGTGGGATAGGCCAGTACTACACAGGCAACGGGGGGATAGGGGATGGTTTGTAACGTTTGGCTCAATTGCGGCCCCAAGGATCGCAGAATTGACTGACTGATATCGGCAGGAGTAGTCAGAATAATCGTTCGGGCTTCAATCTGCTGGGGGCCTTCTGGGGTAGTAAATTCCGCTTGATAGGTTTGCTGGGCTGTCAAACTTAATCCCGTCAGTTGCCACTGCAACTTGACCCGTTCCCCCAGGTGACGGGCGATCGCCTCGGGCAAGGCAGCTAGACCCGGGCGAAATGAACCTAGCTCTCCGGGACGGGTTTGGGGAAGTTGGGGATCGGCAGTAGGTTTCCCCTGAAACTGAGCTTGTCGTCTCATCAGGATTGCCCCCGGAATCAGACCTCCACCCATATCTGCCAGATTGGCCACCCGACTAAAGGCGGCCCTGAGTTCAAGTTGTTGTGGATCGCCGGCATAGACCCCGGAGACAAAAGGGGCCACCAGCCGTTGTAAAACCTCTGTACCCAGGTGACGCTGAAAAAACTGGGCAATCGTTTCCTCCCCGGCCTGATATTGCAGCTCAGACCCCATGGCTGGCCCCACAAAACCCAAACCCCCCATCAATGCCCTCAACTTTCCCGAAAAACTCAGCAGGGGAGACGAAATCAGAGCCGATGGGCTCATAGGCACCGCCATCAACTGCTGCTGCCAGTAAACATATCGAGGCAGTTTGCGATCCGCTAGCACTAACTCCGACTTCAAGCCCACTTCCACCGCCAACCGCAGTAATGCTGGAGTGGGGGAAAAGCTATTTGGGCCCTCTTCCCAGAGGAACCCTCCCTGGGACTGGCTGACAATATTCCCCCCAACCCGCCCTTGGGCTTCCGCTACTAGGAGGTCGTAACCCGATTTGGCGGAATTTTGACTGAGCTGATAGGCACAGCTCAACCCGCTAATACCAGCCCCAATAACCAGAGTGTCAAGGATTTTCATCATAAAATCGTTGTAAGAATGCAGCGGCTCAGCAGCAGATTTGCTTATCGGTGAAGTCTAGACCTGAACCTCAAACAGGGTTTCCAGATAAATCCGCGCCGCTTGATGATAACTGCGGGAGGACTCAGGAGTATTCACGCTCTCATTTTGCAACAAAAACAAAGACAACGCTGCAGAAAAGACTCGATTCACGTCCCAGTCAGGGTGATGGGTTAAGTAGCTTTGAATCGAATCATGTAATATTTCGGGAATTTCGGCAAAAACACTAACAGTTGTATTCATAACGGTGCGGTCTAACAAACTAACAGGACAATTAACCCTCAAACTCTAGATAGGTAGGAGTAGAGACTCTGGCCCCCCATATCTGGAGTTTGAAAGGTTGGTAGTCGATTCATTGTGCGTGATCAACCGGGAAAATGGCAATCCTGCATCCAGGGGAGCCCCCTTGATGGTTTTTTCAAGCCCAACGAAGAAATGAGAGTTACAGCGTTTTTCTGTTACATGTCTTTACAAAGTTAAGGCGGCTTGAGGACAATTTCCAATTAATCCACAAAATCCCCAGCTTCCTGATGGAATCTTACCTGCCCTGAGATGGCCTGTGGAAAACTCCCGGATAACTGTGGAAAACTTTGATCGGGTTTGTGGAAAGGATGTGGAATCTCTGGGGAAAAGAAATTTAAAAAATAAGAATCTTAAACTTGCTAATTTTATTTTTGCCCTGGGATTTAACTCTAGAAAAAGGCCCAAAAGTGGACATAAAACTCATATCGGAGTACCTGACTGATCAGCTTTTTTCGTCAAGTCTGACAAAATTTTTGAGAAGCTGGGAAGCAGTAACAACCACTTTTATGCTGGATTCAAGATCAGGATTGTTCCAATTTGTCAACTGTCTCTTGTCAGTTTGGAAATTGAGTCATGTTATCTATGGTCAGCAGGCTCATTGGTCTCAAGCCGTTAGGGCTATTTCATTGATCAGTAATCAAGCCAAAACAAAATTAAAAAATCGTTTTAATCCAGGCAGGATTGAGCCGCCAAGCTCCAGACAAATCTTCAGGTTGACGAGGGCATTGAGTTATGATTAAATAATCAAAACAAAAGCCGTTTTGATTAGTTCACTCAGCAAGTTGATGTAGAGGGTTAAGGCTTAGTTGTTGACGCTTAGTTTGAGATGGTGCCGCAAATTCAGGATCGAACCGGGGCGTTTGATTGAGCTTTGAGTTAAGGTTAAAGAACCCTGGTATTTCGAGGGTCTGTGGAAAACCTGGGTAGATCTATCTACCGGTTAAGATCCTGGTCAGCAAAGTCCCTCGGCCTCAGCAACACACATCACCATGGGCATCACCATGGGCATCACCATGAGTAAAGTGTGGATTTTTTTGGGCTGGCTGGTGTTGGGTTGCGCTCTGGCTACTTTTTTAGCCTTTCTGGCGGCGCTTCATCCTAACCTCAAGCTCTGGGTGATCTTTATCTGGGCCGTTTTTCTCACCCTACAAGTTTTTGGCTGGATAGCAGATGATGCCTTTGCGAATTTCCTCCGCATCGACGTGAAAACCTGGTGGGGAATTCTGGTTCTCAGTCTGGTTTGTGCAATAGTGGGATTGGGCCTGTGGCTGTTCAGTTAAAGCAATTTCAGCTCAAAAGTAAGTTTGTAGACCAGGCGATGACCTGGCTCAATTGGATGGCGGGAACATTGATTGTGGGAAGTTTTTTGCTCTGGACTATGCCCCCGATTTTCCTGTCCTATGAGGTTGTTTCCCATCGGTGGATTCAGGGATTTTGTCTGGGGGCTGCGATTTTCGGAAGCTTAATTGCTCTGGGAATTGGTTATAAGCTGCGATCTCTAGAAAGGGTATGGCCTTCGGAGCTAAACTCAGCCAATCTGCCTACCCCCCCAATTTGCGGAATTTTATCCGGCTTCCCAGTCCCCGGATTCCCAGGTATTCTGGCGAAGAGTGATGGCGGCGGCGATCGCCACGGTAGCTGACCAAATGCCCTGGACGACCCCCCGGACAACTGAAAAATCCAGCGAGTTTGCCCCAACATCCTATCGACCGGAACCGATCCGTCAGGCGATTCAAGGACTCAAATACCCCCAGGGAATCCCATCAGATCCCCCTCCTCAAGCCCGATCAAGCCATCCCAGGTCAGATGCCAATCCGTCATCCCCTGGGAACCCAACTCCCCTGAACTGGCAATCGGTGCCCCAAGCTCCCCTGGAGTTCAAGATTGCCCCAGAGATTGCCCCAGAAATCACTCTAGACCATCCTCGATACCAGTTGTATGAACAACTGCAAACTCCCCACTATCGCTGGCTGAGTCAACTGATCTTGGCTAGACCCCTGCTGATCTGGGGCGATCAGTGCAGTGGCAAAACCACCTTCGCGGCCTTTGTCGCCCTGCTACGCTTGGTTCTGCTAGGTCACTCAGTCAGTGTCAGCGATCCCTATGCCCATCAAAATACCTGGCCGCTGATTTTTGCAGTCTCTGGGGCCCACTACAACTACTCAGAGATTGATCAGTCCCTGGCCGCCTATCAACAGCGAGTTCATTTTTCGACGATGGCCCATACCTCGATTTGGGATCAGGTCATGCAGTATCCTGAGTTCTGTAATCCCCGGTTGGTGGGACAGTTTTTTCAAGGGATTGAGAAAGACTGGCGCAGATCTGCCGAGTTTCCGTTGTTGCTGACTCAGGCCCACCGTTCAGAAATTCTGGGTCGAGATCTGAGTCTGCGGCGACATCGTTTCAGGCAGGTGATTGATATCCAACTGCTGTCGGCTCGAGATTGGCTGGGAAATCTTCGACCTTCGATGTCCGGCATCATCACCGGCTTGCAAGCTACGGCCCTGGGGGAACCCATAGCCCAAACGATTCAACTTGAGTCCTGGATGCAGCCCGAGTATTTGCTGACTCGGTTTCCAGAGCTGTGCCAGCCCCAATCCCCTGATCTTTATTAAGGCCCCATTTTCTCGGGACTGATTCAGGAGCAGTCCTCCTCCGGAGGCCCGTGACCTTGAGGATCGAACTGGGAGGGGGGGCGATCGCTACTCCAACTCCACCAAGCACAACCGCAGGAACAGAGATAAAATTCCTGCCACTTGCGCCGATAATTGTCTCCGTATACTGGCGATCGCCGATTGAGCCAAGCCTGTTTAGCTTCTAAGCTGCTAACAGAGCAGCGGGGGCAGCAAAACTGACGGGCATGAATGGCATCAGTTGTCCATTCTGGGGAAATTGGCTGGAATGCATCCATGGGTAGTAATCATTTGGATCAAATATACATCTAGCTGAACAGATGTGAGAGAATAAGCCACTAGCGGGACTGGTTGTCTGATATGAATCCACTACTATGAATCCATTACTAAACTTAATCTCTCTGCTCGGAATTGTAATTCTCTGCTTCATTGCCTGGTTGGGGTCTGAAGACAGACGGATTGTTCCCTGGAATACGATTGTTTGGGGAATTGGCCTGCAAATGATCGTAGGGTTGATTGTATTTGTGTTGGGTAGCCAACTGGTGGAAGGGCTCAGCACTGTTTTGAATGCTGTTCTAGATGCTTCCGAAGCCGGGGCGCGATTCCTCTTTGGTGGAGCCAGCTCTATTCTAGTCAGAGATCCAGATTTTGCGGCTGGCCCAGGCCCGGCGGGGCGGTGGATTGCCCGTGCGATTGGAACACCCTATGTGGCCGTACCAGGGGATCGGATTGGGGTCGAGAATTTAAACCCAGGATTTGCTTATATTCTGGCATTTCGGGCCCTGCCTCAGGTGATTTTCTTTTCGGGCCTGGTGACTTTACTGTATCGATTAAATCTAATTCAGCCAGTGGTTCAGGTTTTTGCCAGAATTTTCCAGTCCACCATGCGCATCAGTGGGGCCGAATCCCTGGCGGGGGCCGCTAATATTTTTGTCGGGATCGAATCAGCGATCGCGGTGAAACCGTTTCTTTTGGACATGACCCGAAGTGAACTCTGTGCAATTCTCACCAGTTGTTTTGGCTCCATTGCCTCCTCGGTTCTGGCCCTGTATGCGGGATTTTTGCGACCCACCTTTCCAACGATTACCGGGCATCTGGTCTCTGCCTCGATCATGACCATTCCCGCCTGCTTTGTCCTATCCAAGCTTTTAGTGCCGGAGACAGGGGTGCCCCTGACCATGGGGGGTGTTCCCAAAGACCTGACCATGGGGGGTATTCCCAAAGAGGTGATTGCCGGGGATCCGACCAAACGCCCTAACCCCATCGACAGTTTGATTGGAGGTGCCCTGGAAGGGGTCAAAATGGCTGTGGGAATTGTGGCCGCTTTGATTGCTATTCTGGGTATGGTAGCCCTGATCAATTTGGTTTTTAGTAGCCTGGCGGGGTTGTCTGAGAGTCAATTTATTCTGTTCCGGCCCATTGGAGATTTATTCCAGGTCGTCACCCTCCAGAATATTCTGGGAGCATTGTTTTTGCCGCTGACGTTTCTGACGGGAGTCTCCTTAAACTGGCAGGAACTCTGGCAATCTTCGGTGTTGATTGGGCGAAGATTATTGGAAACCAATGTGCCGCCCTATCAAGCCCTGGCCCAACTAAATGCGGATGGAGCCTTGAGCAATCGGGCCCTGCTGATCATCAGTTATGTCCTCTGTGGATTTACCCATTTTGCCTCCTATGGAATTTTTATTGGGGGTCTGTCTTCCCTGATTCCGACTCGCAGTTCGGAAGTCTCTTCAATTGGGTTCAAGGCTCTCTGGGCTGGAACTCTGGCAACCTTGATGACAGGATGTATGGCCGGGTTATTTGACTTTGGAAATCCTGCTATTCTAGGCAAGTAAAAGCTGTTTTCACTTCTAACCATCTGTTCTAATTATTCTAATCAAGGAGGCTGGAGCCGTGAAACAACCTCGACTGAGATTATTTATTATCGGTCTCTGTCTGGCCGCTGGCTTGGGACTATTGGGTTCGGGTCTGTCGCTGTGGTCTGGGTTCGGAACCTCTACCCTGGCTCAACAAACCTCCCCAACACCGAAAGCCCCGACTTCGCCCCCCGGATCCCCAGCCCCCACGATTCAGAACCAAGCGCCAGTCACTCCCGCCCCAACGGCTCCACAAACTACTCCGGTAGCTCCACTCTCCCCTGAACCCGAAGTTGTATCTTCCCCTGTCTCCAACCCTCTACCCCTGAGCGAAAGTCTGTACAAAGATCCTCAAGATCGGTTTCAGATCGGTATTTTAGAGGGCTACAACGTGGGATTTGCAGGAAATTCCCCTTTGATTGAAGCCCCCAGCGGTAACCTGGCTTACACTGTAGTGGTCGAAGCTCGGGAGAGTGACCGGGAGCTCAGCAGCAGTGCTTTAGCACAACTGGCGATTGAAGCCTTTGACCGGGGGGAGGGATTTGTCCCTGGCCCCTATCAATCCACTGGCCCTCAGGAAGTAACTCTACTCTGGACAGGCAGCCTCCAGATTGGAGACAAGAGTCAGCCCATTACGGGTTCAATTCTGGCTCGTCAGCAAGGTCAAAATGTTCTGGTACTGCTGATTTCAGCCACAGAAACCGATGCCAATCAGGTGGCCAGAGCGATGGCCACCCTGGCGGAAACTCTCACCACCGTTCAATAAGTTCAGTCCAATACGTTCACCTAATCTGGCCATTCATTCAAACTTTACCCAGGCAAGATGCCTACACCACCCCTAAAATCCCACTTAACTTAAATCCTACTTAAATTCAACCTAAATTACCCCCGTGATGAACCAAGATGATGAAATTCGCCATCTCCTAGAACTGATGCCAGCGTCCGGGCGGATGATGACTCAGTTAACCAGCAAGCCCCAACAATCCCAAGTGATTGAGGTGCCTTTTCCCTATCCCTGGTCAAGTATTCGCCGAATGTCGATCAATTTTGATCTCTGGCAGGATCTATCCCGTTCTCAGCGGGATCTGATGCTGTTGCGAACCGTCAGTTGGGTGACTGAAGTTAAGTGGATCGCCCTCAATCTTGACCAGGGAATTGTCCTGGCTGGGGCCATCGGAACAGCCACTCAAATTGCTCAACAGGATGCTTTTGGGGTTTTAATTGCTGGAGGATTATGTGCTTTGGGGGTGCGTCGTATCTGGCAGGCCAACCATCGTTCTGAAATCGAGCTCAAGGCGGATGAAGCTGCTGTTCGGGTGGCTCAGCGCCGGGGGTATACTGAGCCAGAAGCGGCCCTGGCTCTCCTTAAGGCTATTGAAAAGGTATCAGAGCTAGAACGACGACCCGGCCTCACTTATATGGAGCTCATGCGTTGTCAGAACCTGCGGGCTCTGGCCAAACTTTCTCCCATTGCCGTTCCTCCAGGCATTCGACAGGAGTAATAGACGCATAGTCAATTTACTGGAAATTGTCAAGATTAGACATCCTTTCAGGGCAGTCGCTATAATGGATACCAGGTTCAACTGCGACGTTGGTGACTGCCAAAATGTTTTATTGATCTATAACTTTTGAGATACGGGAGTCACAGGAATTCCGAGCGGCAGTAGACCAGGCTTGCACCTGGAAACTTTAAGTTCGGCCCCGACACCCACCTGGCTTTGCCAGGTCAAAAACTGAGGTAAGACGGCGTTGCGGTGAGCCTCATCCTTTTTCCAACTTTTGTTCTTTCTCAACTTTTGTTCTTATCGTTTTCAATTAGTATCAGCCAACGGTGATGATTCCTTCCCCTTCAGCTTTTGATTGGAATTATCCCCTCAGTGTGGCTCCAATGATGGATCGGACTGATCGCCATTTCCGCTACTTTATCCGACAAATCACTCGGTGTACTCTTTTATACACAGAGATGATCACAACGGCAGCAGTTTTACAGGGCGATCGCCCCAAGCTTCTGGGGTTCTCTCCAGAGGAAAAGCCCCTAGTACTGCAATTGGGAGGGGATGATCCCAAGGATCTGGCTGCATCTGCCCGAATTGCCGAGGACTTTGGCTATGACGAAGTGAACCTGAATGTAGGATGCCCTAGCGACCGGGTTCAGGAGGGTAACTTTGGGGCTTGCCTGATGGCTCACCCCGAGCGGGTTGCCGATGCCGTGGCGGCGATGCAGCAGGCAGTCAGGATTCCGATCACCGTAACACCGGATTGGCATTGATCAGCGCGATCGCTATGAAGACCTAGTGGATTTTGTTCAAACCGTGGCCGAGGCAGGATGCAATCGATTCACGGTTCATGCCCGTAAAGCCTGGTTACAAGGGCTCAGTCCTAAGGAAAATCGCACGGTTCCTCCCCTGCGGTATGGGGATGTCCATCGGCTAAAGCAGGAGTTTCCCGAGTTGATTGTGGAAATTAATGGGGGCTTCACGACCCTGACTCAGGTTCAGGAACAGCTCGAGGCCGTTGATGCGGTGATGATTGGCCGGGGGGCTTACGACAATCCTTATTTATTCGCTGAGGCGGATCGGAGCATTTATGGAGTAGAATTTCCCCTAGCTCCAACTCGTTTTCAGGTGGTGGAAGCGATGTTGCCCTACATTGAGCACTGGCTGAACCGGGGACTCAAACTGAATAGTATTACCCGCCACATGTTGCAACTTTTCACTGGACAACCAGGAACCAAGCGATGGAAACGGTATCTCAGTGAAAACGTTTGTCGTCTAGGCGCAGGGATTGAGGTGGTTCGGGAGGCCCTAGCCCAAATCCCCGATGCAGGACTTTAAAACAGCAGCCTTGAGTCAATCGTAAGTCAACCGTGAAAAAAACCAGAGAGGGTTTTGGGGAACTTCGTCCCTCAGAAGAAGACAATGCCCCCTTTACCCCGCTTCTATAGATCACTCATGATGGTTACAGCAGATCTATACCTGTTTCCTGAGGAGCTGGAATGAGATTCAACAGATATTTTTTATATTATTTATGGCTTTTATTAAACTCTTCTGAGTTTTTAATTTTCTATTCTAAAAAATCTAAAACTTGAAGCATTCAGAGTTGGTGTTAAACAATGTATTAAAAATATTTAGCGATGGGCGCAGCCAAGCCGGAGCCCATTACCCATGCTGATATTTATCCAACCCTTCGGACAGCCTCCGGCTATGGGAAGCCAGGTAAGGGCCTCAGCGTGAGTCTTGATATGCTCCAAATCAGGATTGACAATTTACCAGGAAATCAAGTTAAAAATATCTCACAAATCATTCCTGATAGCCTGATATTGGCAATCAGAAACAAATTGGGGATAGCCCGGAAATAGCTAAAAAAATAATTAAAAAATCTGAAATGCTCAACTCGAACATTTTGGACTAAAAAGGGCATGATAGTACTGATAATTAAGGAGAGTATTAATGCATGAATATAGTTACAGTTCAACCCTACGGCTATAGGAGCCAAAACAATGGCAAAGATCGGGATTTTTTACGGTAGTACATCGGGTGTTACGGGAGAAATTGCCGAAAAAATACAAGAGGCAATTGGAGATAGTGTCTGTGATTTGTACAGTATGGAAGATGATTTCGATGATTTCAATGACTTTTTGAAGTATGACTATCTCCTCCTGGGTTGCTCAACATGGGGAGCCGGAGAAGTCCAAAATGATTGGCGAGAACCCCTGTTTGACATGGAAATTGAAAAGCCAGATTTCTCTGGCAAGACTGTTGCCGTTTTTGGGGCTGGGGATTGTGCCTGTCATGGCAAGAATTTTGCCGCTGCGTTAGGAACCTTACATGATCAGTTTCAAGCCTTAGGGGCCAAGATGGTGGGGGCTGTTTCCATCGAAGGGTATTCCTTTGAAAAGTCTGCAGCGGTTCGGGATGGTCAATTTGTTGGGTTGCCCCTGGATGAAGTGAATGAAAGTGATAAAACCGATCAACGGATTGCAGATTGGCTAGAATTGCTTAAGTCTAGCTTTCCCATAGATTAACTTTCCCATCCAGTCTGAAGACGCAGAGATTGCCTGGAGATTGGGCTAATTGAGCTAGCTCAACTACTCTGGCTTTAGATAGGGTCAAATCTGCCGAGATATTTTTATTTTATGATATGACTCAAGGGACAAAAATACTTGAGTCACTCTTTATACTTGAATGATTCATACCGAAATGATTTGTACCGGAATGAATTCCCAGGTCAGCAAGACTCTCTTTCTCTCTATCCTGTCTCTGTGGTTTCCCTCGGCTACTTGCAGATTTCAAACTGAGCCAATTCTTCAGGCAAGTCCGAGGAACCAGGTACTGTGGCACCGCGAGGAGTAAAAATTCCCAAGCCATACACACAACCCTCCTCAACTGAGCAGTCTGTCATCTTCAAACTCAACTGATACCGCTCAGTATAGGGAGGCTCAAAGGGAAGTACAGAAAGATTGTCGGTCTCAGACTTGAGTTCCTCTCCAGACAGGGTATTGATGTTCAAAACCACATCGCTACAATTTTCGTCACAATAGCCGACAAAAACATACTCAATCGATGGATCTAGCAGAATCGTCAAAGGAGCACTCACCTGGGGGGGGCCTTTGCGAACCACAGGCCAAAAGGCCAGATCATAACCATCTCTGCCTGCCTCTTCGGCAACATCTTTGAGTTTGCAGACAACGGCTTCCTCCTCGTCTGTAAGTTCACGGGCGATGGCAGTGCCAACCAGGGCCGTGGTCAGAAGGAAAATCCCGGAAAAAGCGAGCAAATGTTTGCGTTTCATCGGTAGCTTTTGAGAAGAGATAGTTCAGGCAAATTCAGTGGAAACACTTGGAGAATATCACATTTTTTCCGATTGTTTCACTGCTAAGGTCAAACCGTCGCCAATTGGGATCAGGCTGAGATTGATCCGAGAATCGTGATGGAGCTTTTGATTTAAGGCCCGAATTGCCCTCACCCGGTCATCTTGCACCGTTAAGTCTGCAACCTTGCCGCCCCACAACACGTTGTCAATGACAATCAGTCCCCCCGGTCGTAATAGTTTCAGGGTTCTCTCGTAGTAATGGTCGTAGTTTTCCTTGTCCGCATCAATAAAGGCAAAATCAAAGGTTTCCGCCTGACCCTGGGCCAATAGATGATCTAAGGTTTCCAGGGCCGGGGCTAGGTGCAGGGTAATTTTCTGATCAACCCCTGCGGCCTGCCAGTAACGGCGGGCGATCGCCGTAAAGGTTTCACTCAGATCACAGGCAACAACCTGACCATCCGGAGGCAGGGACAGGGCCACACAGAGGGAACTGTAGCCGGTGAACACTCCAATTTCCAGGGTTTTCCGGGCTCCAATCAATTGCACTAGCAGGGCCATGAATTGTCCCTGTTCTGGGGCGATTTGCATCATTGCCTGGGGATGGGAAGCGGTTTCCTGCCGAAGTTTCTCCAGGATTTCTGGCTCCCTCAAAGACACCGATTGCAGGTAGTCATATAGTGAATCCGTTAAATTGACAGTTTGATTTGACATGGTTTTTAGGAAGGAGGTTGGCGATCAGCGATAAGCTATTAGCTGGTAATGACTAAGGATAGCTGTAAGGGATGAAGCGTCGTCAATTGTTACAGGGGTTGGGAGTTTCAAGCGTGCTGTTAACCCAAAGCTATCGGGCCAATAGTGCTTCTCAATCTCCAGCTATTCTAAAGCCTCCTCGCCTGCAACGGGGGGATACGATTGGCTTGATCAGTCCGGCCAACTTCATCGAGCAAGAGGATTTGAAAAAGATCAGCCTCAAAGCTGCCCAACTGGGGTTCGAGGTCAAGCCCGCCCCCCATGTTCTGGATCAATATGGTTATCTAGGGGGCTTAGATATCAACCGGGCTAGGGATATTAATACCCTGTTTGCCGATGATACGGTGAAGGCCCTGCTGGCAACAACAGGAGGTTGGGGTAGTAGTCGGATTTTACCGTTACTAGACTATGATTTGATTCGCAGCCATCCCAAAATTGTTCTGGGGTTTAGTGATATCACCGCCCTCCTGCTGGGGCTTTACAGTCAGTCCCAGCTGATCACTTTTCATGGATTTTTGGGTCTGGCGGGGTGGAATCCTCCGACCCTGAAGTATTTTGAAAAAATCCTGCTCCAAGGGGAAGCGGTCACCTTTGAGAATCCTCCGAATTTTCCAGTCCAAACCATCACCCCAGGTCAAGCCCAGGGCCGTCTGGTGGGGGGAAATCTTTCAGTTTTGTCAGGGTTGGTGGGCTCGGCGTTTGTTCCCCTTTGGCGAGATAAGATTCTGTTTGTTGAAGATGTTGGAGAAGATGTTTACCGGATTGATCGATTTTTGACTCACCTCAAATTGGCTGGGGTGCTGGATCAATTGTCCGGGTTTATCTTTGCTCAATGTACCCGTTGTCTGGATGAATCAGACCCTTCCCCGACCTTGACCCTCTGGCAGGTATTGCTGGATCAAATTCGACCTCTAGGAATTCCCGCCTGGTATGGATCAATGATGGGTCATGTGCTGAATCAATTTATTGTGCCGATTGGCGGTGAGGTGTCGATGGATGCCAATCGGGGAACGATTCAAATGCTAGAAACGGTGGTAGTTTAGACATTGGGCTTGAGAGGTAAGTTTGAGAAGTAAGTTTGAGAATTACAGGGTTTCTAGCGCTGTCTAGGTCATGGGGAGTTGGGCTAAAGTAAATTGTTAAGTTTCCAGCAGCAAAATAATCGGTGCGATCGCGCCACAGCCAATCCAACCATTTAATCAAGAGTAAAAATTGCTGAAGATGTAAGTAGGTTTCCAAGGGCAACTCCTGACTATCTAAATCACCAGGCGGATATTCAATAGCTTCAAACTCTGATTCTGCCTGAAGAAGTTCTAGGGGTTTCTTCCCGATGATTAATTTTAACTGGACTATGATTTGATTCGCAGCCATCTCAAAATTGTTCTGGGGTTTAGGTTTAGTGATATCACCGCTCTCTTGCTGGGGCTTTACAGTCAATCCCACCAGCTCTTAATGAATAAGACTGCTGGTTTTGTAAGGGATCAGATGCTTGTAGCCTGTCCCAAAAACTGATGATTTGTTCACTCACAAGTTCTGCATAAAAATAGTGAAAAAAGTGCCTTCCTTCCGGACATTGCCACAGTCGATCTCCTGGTTTTAACTCCGGTTTCCATCGTTGCAATTGCACTGGATCCACAATAATGTCATCTTGCCCCCCACAGATTAACATGGGCAAAGGCGCACCCCCGGAAGGAATAGTGCCCCGCTTAAATAAAGAATGAAGGGTGGGGGAGTTTTCTAAGTCTTGCTCCAGGCTTGTAATCAAATTTTTGACTACAGAAGCCGCAGGATAACCAAATAAATGACACACCATTTGTCGCAGCAAGAGCTGGCGATCGCACAAAAGCATCTGCAGCAAAGTATAGTAATGGGCTTGCCAATTAATTGCTAGATGATAGCCCACCGCCAGTAATGTCAGAGATTTCACCCATTCCGGATGGCAACGGGCATAGAGCAAGGCTAGAACGCCACCCATACTATGGCCCAAAAGATGGATTGGGGTAGGAGTTTGATCGGGGCTGGAGTGATGAGTTTGCAGGTATTCATGCAGTAAATCCAGGGCCGCATCTAGAGAGGCAGGTTCATCCATACTTTGTGAATATTCCCACTGGGTGACCGCAATATACTGAGAGAGATCATGCAGTAGAGGCCGATCAAAGGCTTGAAAGCTTGGACTGACATTCAACCACAAAGCATCAGGTAGGTTGGGCATTAATTTAGAGATTGATTTAGATATGATTTGGACGTTGATTATTTCGGTCAGTCATCCCCTGAGGAATTGTATAGAATCGGCCAGCCTCTGAATGAATCTGAGTTTTAATCTGATGGGAGCTAGCCCATCCGAGAGTGAGTCAAGTTAAAAGTAAAGTTGAATACCAAATTCAAACTTGAGTTGACTCACCCAAGCCTTGATCCGTTGATCCGACAGTTCGGCTTGAGTATCCTCATCAATTACCAGACCAACAAATCACTTCCCATTCACTATTTCTAGCTGCGTCTATTATTGCATAACTTTCTCAATAATAAAGCCAAAGAGTATTTTAAAATTATTCGCAGCAATGATCAGTTAAGTTTTATGAAAATTCTGACAAAGTTACAGATACCGTGGACTGATGAATCTCTAAAACCTTCTGAAACACAGGTGTATGGTGATTCATCGATTCCCTTTGTCAAGGTAAGACATTAGAATTGACCTTGAAAATTTTGGTTTAGATGAAATTAATTTGCAACAGTTGCACTTTAGAGGAGACTACTCTACACTAGTATTCATCCCTGTAAAAGCTCTCTAGAACTGAAAGTCAGAGAAACAGGGCTGATTTGGTGATTTCTACATAGGAGATAAAATATGTCAACAGTAAATGGCACTTTGCCATCCAGCTCAACTCGTCCAAGCAAGATTCAGATTGAGGTCAAGGATGTTACAAAACCTGCGATCGCACGGAATACTGCAACTCCTCTCAATGTGGATTCAGACGGGGGTGACTAGGATTATTGGGTCAGACTAACCCAGTGGGCGGGGTTTATCCTCGCCCTAAGGCAACCTAGAGTATTTGATCGACCTCTATCATGAACTCCCTGGCAACTCTTTTACGGCCCTCCACCCGGGAGGAATTCCTACAAAATCACTGGACACAGCGGGCGATCGCCCTATCTGGCAAGGGTCAGCGGAGCTTTACGGACTTATTTTCCTGGGAAGAGTTAAATGCGCTCCTAAACTTTCATCAGATTAAATACCCCGATCTGCGACTGGCAATGGATGGCAAGGTATTGGACGAGTCTGAGAATAGTAAGCTGTTGCAGTGGTGTCGCCAGGGAGCCACCCTGATTATCACCCAGGTACATCAACGGGTGCCGAAAATTGCTACGTTTGCGGCGGCGCTACAACAGGAACTGGGCTATCCAACCCAGGTAAATGCCTACTGTTCCTGGTCAGGTCAGCAAGGATTTAAGCTCCACTATGACACCCATGAAGTTTTTGCCCTGCAAGTGATAGGGGAAAAGCAATGGTTTGTTTATCCCGAAACATTCCCGGTTCCCCTGCCCAGCCAGCGGTTCACTGATGCAGATCTCCCTCAGGGCGATCCCTATTTAAGCTGTACGCTGTATCCTGGGGATGTATTATATATTCCTCGGGGACACTGGCACTATGCCAAAACGGTGGAAGCACCTTCAATTCACCTGACCCTGGGAGTTCACTGTAAGACAGGCATTCATTTTCTAGAATGGCTAGCCAGTGAGTTCAGTAGTCAGGAGGTGTGGCGCAAGAGTTTGCCACTACAACCAGAAACTCTACCTGGCCTAGAAGATTTAGTCCAGGATTTAGCCCAATATTTAACCCATCAAAATGTGGCTGAGTCCTATCATCGTTACCTGATGCATTCAGCCCAATCAGCACCTCAATATGCTCTGCCCTATCAAGCCGGATTCAATTTATTTCCGGATAGAATTGATACCCACTTCAAGACTGCTCCCTATCAGAACATTCAAATATTGTCGGATGATCCATCTGAATGTCAGGTATTCATCAATGGCAAAGCAGTTTCGTTAAAGGGAATATCCCCAACATTGGCTGAACAGCTCTTCAGTCAGACAGAATTTACGGGAAGGGATGTTATGGCGTGGTTTTCGGAGTTTGATTGGGAGCTGGATTTAATCCCATTGCTATCCCGGCTCGTACTTGAAGGCATCATTTTTGTAGAGGCTGAACACTAATCCAACCATTCATAGCCTATCTATAACGGGAACAAACAAGTGAATCAATTTTTTTGCGCTGAGGCTTGTCGGCACGCTGATGAAGATATCATCGGCAGTGCCACAAACTATCGAACTTATATTCTGATTGAAGCGCCCCTGCCCTGGGCGGCTAATGCTTTTGACTCCCCTGGCATTCCTCAGGAGTTGAGGAATCTGGTTCAGGATATCCAAGCGGCTCAGCTTTCAATTCGATTTTTATTAATTTCTCAGGGTCGCTATGGGAATCTGGATAGCCTCAAGCTGATAATTTATGAACAAGTTCAGGACAAGTTCTCGGCAGGTTACGACGGCTTTGAAGTCGAAGTCAACAACTTGGAACAGGCCGCAGACTTTGCCAGAAAATACATTGCTGGAGAATTACCAGATCAGTGTATTCAGTTTAGTCCAGCCAGAGATTTTCTAGTTTGTACCCACGGCAGTCATGATAAATGTTGTGCTAAGTATGGCATTCCATTTTACAAACAAGCCAGTAGAATTACGGCCCAGTTAGAACTTGATCGGGTTCGGATCTGGATGAGTAGCCACTTTGGTGGGCATCGATTCGCCCCAACAATGATTGATTTTCCTGAAGGTCGGTATTATGGTTTGCTAGATGGGGATACATTCTGTTTGTTACTCACCCGAACCGGCACGATCAAATGTCTCCATCGAGTCTATCGAGGCTGGAGTATCTTACCCGTTGAAATTCAGGTTTTAGAGCGGGAACTGATGCTGTTCTATGGCTGGGCTTGGATGAATTATCAAGTGGCCTGTCAATGCTTAGAAGCCAATGCCGATAGGAGCTTGATTCAGGTGGAGTTACAATTTAGTCGAGCTAGCAGTACGGTTTATTCCTGTTCTGCCCAATTGGTGCGGGATCAACAAAAAACCCTGAACCTTCAAGGCTCCTGCGACAACCCAAAAATCTCAGAATTTGTTAAATATGCGGTGCAGGATCTCAAACTCAATGTAGTCAATTTAGGGATGAATCTGTCGTCTTATCCAGAGCAACAAGCAAGTTAAGGCGCATAAACTGATGGGGAATACCATGAACAGTGACGGGTTCCCCTGCTGGATTAAATCCCAGGGTTCTGTAGAAATCCAGGGAATCGGTTCGACTCATCAACCGCAATTGTTGATAGTGTTTTTGCTGCCCCAGTTCAATTAAAAAGTGCATCAGGGCAGTCCCAATTCCCCGGCGTTGATAGGCAGGTAACACGGCTACATAAGCAATACTACCCAAAATTGGAGAGAGCGATCGCAATCGAGCTGAACCAACAATGTGCTGATGGTAAATCGCCACCGCCTGATCAACTCTGGGATCAGCATCATACTGATCCTGTTCTGTCCCTTGCGGCATTCCCAGGGGCTTTCTCAGGACAAGCCAGCGGTGCTTAAACAGTTCTTCTCGCTCCGATTCCAGGGTAATCAGCCGGATCTCAGTCGGATGGGGGAGACACTCTAAAGATGGCATTGCTCAAAACTGTTAATCAAATCTAAACACATTATTGTTCTTGATAGCCAACGGCAATAGCTTAACAGTGTGAATCCCTCTAAGTAGTTTGCCGCTGCTCTACCCCTTCTGAAGCAGGAAATGACGTTGGCGTTTTTATTTCTTTTGTAGGTTATTATAAATTTCACTTGCTTAAACAGCTTGAAAATCTTCAATGACTTTACCTTTTCTCAGTTAACCCGTTTTCTGACTCAGTTTAAAAGCAGAATAGAATCGTAGTTCCTCCATTAAACCTTTTGGTATTCCGACTGCTTCATCCATACCCCTGGGAAATGACCACTTTGTTGTTGCTAGGATAGAGCAAGAGTAGCTCAGAAGGTTCAGATATGACGGCTGTATCCCTTATATGCTGTAGAATCTTAGATTGGGGTTTCTTCCCGATGATTTAGTGGCAATTTTCCCTGAACTTGGAAAAATTTATGATCCTGCGCCATTTAACTGTTGCTGCCCGTTTTGGAACTCAATTCCTGCTGGGAATTGGCCTGAGTATGCTTCCAGCAATCGTGACTCCGCCTCCCGTAGAAGCGGCTGAACGGATTTATGTCACCTTTGGCCCGGCCAATCTGTTTCTGGGAATTGACACCCTGGAAACCTTCGCAGAAGAGGGCATTGTCACTGCAGAACTCGAAAATTATCTGCGGCTAGCAGGAGCTAGCAGCCCAGAGGATCAAGCTGCTTTTCGCGCTTCCCTGACTGAACGATTTGACTTTGATCTGACGGGAGTCAACCGATTTTTTGCGACACCAACAGGCGACGCGATTTTAGAGCGGATCGGCATTATTATTTCAACTCGCCAGGGCCAGAACGGTAAAGATGCCCTGCGAGAGGCTCTGGTTCAGCTCTCTCAAAACCAAACCGCAGGATTTACCGTGCTGGACTTTTTGCGATCGCTCCCTGAAGATCTCCAGCTCAACGCGGATAGAGCCCGTCAGGGGGCAATCTACGGTGAGATTTTAATCAATGGCACCCAGGCTGTGGTCGAAAAGATGGCTGTTCTGGCTGCTGAACAGGGCCAGCGGGAAACTTCAATTGATTTTGCCAGTCTCCCCGACCTTCGCAAACCTGGAACCTCTGGATTTACCGCCCTCAAGTGGCAACTGACCGATCCAAAGCGCGATCGCACGTTTGATGTCTATGTGCATCAGCCTCAACGCTGGCGCGAGGGCAAAACTCCCGTTGTGATTATTTCCCATGGATTATCCTCCAGTCCCCAAGATTTTAGCAATCGGGCTGAACAACTGGCTTCCTTTGGTTATGTAGTTGCCGCCCCGCAGCATATTGGCAGTGATACCCAGCAGCGTCAGGCGATGCTAGCCGGGAAGTCCCAGGAACTTTACAAGCTCGATGAATTTATTGATCGCCCCTTAGATATTAGCTATGTCATTGATGAGTTAGAACGGCGCAATGCAGCAGAATTTGCCGGGCGATTGGATCTAGATAATGTCGGAGTTTTAGGCCATTCCTTCGGCGGGTATACGGCCCTGGCTCTAGCGGGCGCAACATTTGACTTTGAAAATTTGGATCGGGTTTGTAATCAGGAAACCCGAGGTCTGAATCTCTCTCTGATTTTGCAATGTCGGGCTTTAGATTTGCCCCGACGGGCCTATGATTTCCGTGATCCCAGGGTTAAGGCAGTCATGGCGATGAACCCGGTCAATAGTGCGGTGTTTGGGACAACAGGTTTGGGGCAGGTGAAGATTCCGGTATTAATCGGAGCAGGGAGTAAAGATCCAGCGGCACCGGCTGCGATTGAACAACTCCAAGCCTTTGTCTGGATTGACTCCCGAGAAAAGTATATGGCCATGGCGGTTGGACAGGCCCATGTTGACTTTGATAACTTAGATGCTGGAACTACAGCCTTAATTGAGTCTTTTCCCCAATTGATCCTACCGCAGCAAAGCTTGATCGACCAATACGCTGCTGCCTTGAATCTGGCTTTTAGTGAGGTCTATCTCACCGGGAATCAAAGTTATCGACCCTATCTGCAATCGGCCTACGGTAACTTCATCAGTCGGGAACCCAATCCGCTATATTTTGTTGAAGCCTCAGCCGATCTGCCTTTGAGTGAGCTGTTCAACCAACTTAAACCAGATCATGTGCGCTCAATCTATCCCCCGGGCCGTCAGCCTTAGGATACAGGCATCTGGCTTGCTGAGATACAACCGAGATGGCTGTTTGACTAGATTGATTTTTACTTTGATCCCTGGTAATGGGGGCAAGTCTGACCTATCCAATCCTGACAAAAGATTTTTGGGTTAAAATGCCAGAGTTGACTTTTTGAGCAATTCCAGTATTGGTTAGGCCCCTGGGACACTGGATTACCCCTTGAGGAATTGCCTGGGACGACTGTGAAGTTAACGGTAAAGTCCTCCATGCCAATCCCCCGAACCCTATGAACGAATTTGTTCAAGACTACCGCAGCGATCGCCCCCTGCGTACCCTATTTCACCTGTACCGCCATGATTTTCACCGGATTGGCTTGTCCTTGGTATTCTATATCATCAAACATAGTCCAGAGTGGGTGCGTCCCCTGATCACCGCCAATATTATTGACATTATCGCCAGCCCTGCCCAGCATACCCTGCGGGAACTCTGGATCAATGGAGCCATCCTGGCTGTTTCCATTCTGCAAAACGTCCCGACTCACTATTTGCATATTCGCTGGTTGAGTCAGGCTACCCATCAAATGGAGTTTAACCTGCGGTCTGGCTTGACTCGACAGTTGCAATACTTATCGATTGGGTTCCATCATCAGCAAAATTCCGGGGCGCTCCAGAACAAGTTATTGCGGGATGTAGAATCGGTGTCGATGTTGACCAACTACATTTTTCAATTTATCCCCTCAGCCATTTTAACAATCATAGTGGCCATCGGGGTTACAGCGGTTCGGGCTCCCTGGTTCCTGGTGTTTTTTCTGGGAACTGTTCCCGTCAGCGTGTTTCTGGTGCGAAGGTTAAGGGGGCCAATCCGTCGCCGCAACAAACATTACCGGGAACAGATGGAACTGACTTCTGCCTATCTGATTGAGATGTTGAAGCTGATTCCAGTCACTCGGGCCCACGGGGCCGAGGAAACCGAAGTGACCCGCACCGAAACTAAGCTGAGAACTTTGCAGCAGGCAGGGGTGCGACTCGATACCATCAATGCCCTGGCCAATTCCTCCGCCTGGATGAGTTTTCGCAGCTTTAGTCTGATTTGTCTAATGACCTCGGCCACCCTGTCCTATACCGGAAATTGGGGAATTACGGCGGGGGACGTGGTATTGCTGACGGGGTATTTTGATACCCTCACCAGTTCTGTCGTCCAGATTCTCACGGTGCTGCCCCAGATCGGCAAGGGATTTGAAGCATTGCAGAGTATTGGGGAGGTGCTAGAAAGTCCTGACCTAGAGCATAATGCGGGTAAACAAATCGTCACCGAAGTCGAGGGGATATTTGAGTTTGAATCCGTCAGTTTTTCCTATCCCGATATTGAACAGTGGGCCCTGCAAAACTTTTCCCTGCAAGTCAAGCCGGGGGAAACCATTGCCATTGTTGGGCCTTCTGGATCCGGGAAATCCACTTTATTGAATTTAATTATTGGCTTTCTCCGACCGACGGCGGGGGTGATGCGCCTGGATGGTCGGGACATGAATGCCCTGGATTTACTTACCTATCGGCAGTTTGGCGTTGCATAATAGTGCCATGAATTGAGGCTCAATCTGATGCAATGTCCTGACTGTGGTTCCAGCCATATCCGTAAAAACGGCAAGATGAGGGGTAAACAAAATCACATTTGTGTGGCGTGTC
>JAAURB010000166.1 GCA_012033335.1 Oscillatoriales cyanobacterium RM2_1_1 | reverse complement strand
CCAACCGAAGCTTTGGCAGCTTGGATGAACTTGAAGAAATCACCGCTCATCGATGCCGAGTATTGCTCAAGCGCACCGAGTTGATTCAAGGATTGACAAATTTTTATTGGTGGGCAGAGGCTGTTGGATAATTATGGGCAATTAAACGGATTCGATATGACAAAAAAGGTAGGCATTGCCTACCTTGCAAATCTAAGGACATTCCTGATGTCTCTTGATTTGAAATCAATCGTTTCAGCTCGTGAAAATAAAGTCATCTTGACTGATGGAAGCTACATCAATTCCCTCAAGGGTAGCGATCGCCTCATTAGTCGCCGCAATTCGAATCAGTGTTGAGCCGCCCTCCTGAACAATGGATAATCGTTCAAAAGTCAGACCTTGAGGCAGGGACAATCGATCAATGCTATCTTCAAAGTCCAGGATCAGGTCATTGCCCATAGCCAGGAAGAAGGTATCTTGATCACTGCCCCCAATCAGGGTGTCAATCTCACCATCGCCACTGAGCCAATCGTTGCCACTGCCGCCAATCAGGATATCCGCGTCCTTACCGCCAAATAAACTGTCATTGCCAGCGCCACTACACAAGGTGTCATTTCCTAAATTACCCAGGGATAGGTCATTGTCTGCGCCGCTACAGAGGATATCGTTGTCCTTACCGCCGAACAGGTTGTCAACTCCTGCACCGCCTTCAAGGTAGTCATCTCCCGTATTTCCGAAGAGCTGATCATTTCCCTCTCCCCCCGCTAGACTGTCATTGTCAACACCCCCAAAAATCGTGTCGTCCCCGGCATCACCCAGGATGAAATCAGCGTCACCATTGCCAAATAGCAGGTCATTGCCCTCTCCGCCACTAATGCTATCCTGGCCGCGATCGCCCCAGATCGAGTCATCCTCTTCACTGCCAAAGGCGGTATCATTGCCCTGACCCATATACAGGGTATCTGCACCTTCACCCCCGTTGAGGAAATCATTTCCCCCACTACTAAACAGCAGATCATTTCCGGCCTTCCCGTCCAGGTTGTCATCTCCTGCCATGGCGAACAAGGTGTCTTCTCCCTCGAAGCCCTCTAGGGCATCATTGGCAGCGGAACCCATGAGACTGCCGTTTGCTGCTGCTCTGACCTGGGTATTTTGGATCAAGTTAATCTGACGGCTAGTCTCTAAATCCAGACCTGGCAGAGGAGCACAACAATCTCCCTCATCGACTATCCCTGGAGACGGTTCAGGAGTTGGGCTGGGATTGGGCTCAGGCATCGGGATTGGACTGGGTGTGGGTTCCGGTGTGGGATCAGGACTGGGTTCCGGTGTGGGATCAGGAACTGGAACCGGAGTTGGGTTAGGACTGGGTTCGGGCGTGGGATCAGGAACTGGAATCGGAGTTGGGTTAGGACTGGGTTCCGGTGTTGGGTTCGGAGTGGGATTTGGAGAAGTACTAAACTCAAAAGCGCCACTATCAAACTCTGCCGTACCGCTTTGATTCCCGTCCACCGGGCGACTCTGACCCCGTTGATCCGTGGGCAGATTGACTGAAACGCCAGCGTCAATGGCGGGACTTCCGGCTAACAAAGGATGGGCTGGAATTCCATTAAACGCCTGAAGCGGCCCCAAAAGCGGATCCGCCAGAATTGTGCTTTCGGTAACTTTGATATCATCGGGATTCAATTCATTGGACTGAATATTCCCGCCCCCATCAATGAGTTGAAACCCGGTATTGTGTTTAATGTTAAAACCATTGCCCTGGTTATAGGCCAGAATGCTGTTGGTTAACCTGACATTCGGTGCCCCGCCCCAGATACCACCCCCCTGAAATCCAGCAAAGTTGTTGGCGATGGTGGTATTGATCACTTGAGATGGACTCTGATCATTGGAAAAGAGAATGGCTCCCCCAAAACTTTGCTGTCCGTTTGGGATTCTGCGCGATTGCCGGAGAAAGTACTGTTGGTAATCGTAACAGGCAGGGCTTCCTTACCAATCCACAAGCCCCCTCCCTGACCTTCAGCGCGGTTATTCAAAACCGCTGTATTGCGTAGGGTGAACTCAGGATTTGTAGGGCCAATTCCATTCCCCAGACCCGCTCCATTCCCAGGCCGAATACCGCCACCAAAACTGTCTCCCCGTCCATCGGGGATAACGGTATTGTTGATAATGACGCTATCTTCAATAATCAGTTTGTCATTTTCAAAGCCAAACAGGGTTAAACCGCCCCCCTGACCTGCCGCTTGATTGCCTTCAAATAGGCTGCTGCTGATTTGAACCGTACCGCCAATTGGCCCTGGTTTGAAGTTAGGAGAGGACGCATTGGCTCCATCAACATAAACGGCTCCTCCATAGCCACTGACCACTCCCCCAATAAATCGCCCAGCGGTAGAACTGTTATTGACGAATTGGGAGTTTTCAATCGTCAAATCGCGCTGGAGACTGTTGATCGCTCCCCCAGTGCTGCCCCGATTGTTGGTAAATTCACTGCCAATGATGGTCAAGGCCCCTCCGGCTTTGGTGGCGATCGCCCACCCCCCCGTTCATCATTGCCTCGAGTCCCATCGTTATTGTTAAACTTGCTGTTCAAGATAGTGGCACTGGCCAGAAATCCAATGGAAATTCCTCCAGCAAATTCAGCGCTGCTATTGTTCACCTGGCTATTGACCAGGGTTAGATTGGTTTGATTCCCGGTGCGGATGCCACCTCCAGCTCCGTCATCTCCTGGGCCAAAAGCTCGACCATTGGTAACCACCAAATCTTTTAACGTGACTTCCGTCGGATCAGTGAATAGGCCGGTTTCAAAATCAAAGGCAGAGCTGGGTCGGATGTCCAATACCCGAAGCTGATCATTGCCGCTGAGGGTTAAGCCTGGAGCATTTTGACCGTCAATGGTCAGATCCTTGTTGATGACCAATTGACTACTGAGGGTAATTCGGTTGTTGCCACCCAGATTGTTATCAAATGTAATCGTATCTCCGGCCTGGGCGTTGGCGATCGCCTCTCTTAAGGAACCAAGGCCTGAGTCATTATTGTTCGTAACGCGTAGAAAGTTCATACTTTGATTACCTGGATTGAGTTCTAAAGGAGCAACTCACCCAAACACCAGACATAGCAATCTCAGATGATTCATGGGAGTCTGTGGAGCAGGGTTTTAGCCCGTTTGGCCAAGCTGTCCAGCTCCTGAAATCATTCAAATTAGATTGCTACGTTCCCTGCACTCTTTCCAGCGATAGAGCCTGTAATCAGGAATTTTTCAGAATTTTCCCCAAAAAAAAGCTCAGTTAATGACCTAAAGGATACAAGAGGAACGATTGAGGGATTCGTCTCTATAGACGTAGGGTGGATTGGGGAAGTTGCTGTGAAGGGGTTAAATGAGTGTCGGGCTGGCTTGAGCGGGGGGATAATAAAAGAAAATATCTGCATCTTCTGCCAGAGCTTGGTGCCATTGCTGTATATAACTATTTCCTGGCTCAACCGGACTCAAGCTCAGATCGCTATTTCCCAAAAAGAAACAACCAGAAGAGTAATAAGCCAAAATATGTAAAACATTCACAGGTTGATGACAGTTAATGTATCCTTCTAGGGCAATGGATATCTGAGAAATCCCATCCTGATCAGGATCAATAATAATGACTTGAGCCCAGTCTTTAACGGACTTAATCAGGGTGCGATAGGATTTTACTCGAGCATCCACAAAAACAACTGTTAGGTTTTGTGGATTGACCTCTAACTCCAGTAAATCAGGAGTTGTAGCTAGGATAAACATCTGGAGACTCCGGCAGGATTGATATTGGTAGATACATCCTCGGAGATAGTTTTTCAGGTAAAAATCAATTTTTGATTGATACTAAATTGATTCTCAGACCCCACTATTCAGACTTGATAAATATTTTGATAAATATCTTAGAATCTGAATATTTGGAACTTTGAGGCTGGTGTAGAGTAACCCTGGTTGGCATCAAAGTTTCATCCGCCAAACCGATCAATTAGACTTGTTTTCTAGATCTTTCTGTCAAGCGTGGAAATCAGTCGAGAACTGAATAAAAGGGTTGGTACAATTACTCAGCCACCTAAGCAAAGTACCAAACCCAGTTCAATCACCGATCTACCACAGGAGTGCAAAGACATCTAGAAATTTGTATTCAGGCTGTCTTTTGAGTCCTGTACTATTAATAGCTTTTAATCCTGATCAATTGCCTCAGAAATTCTACTGAACTTCTAATATATCCCTCTTCTGTCACTCTCCGAGATTGGGAACTATAAAATCAGAGAGTCTATCCACAAAAGTAAAGGGGGTGAAATCGATTAATTACATTAATGAGATTGTGAAATCCTCGTAAGATTGAAGAATTAGGTATGACATATAACAGCAGGTAACCAAGTATAGTAAAAGCATGGGTTGAATAATTAGGCGAAAATTTTTAGGACACTTTTCCATCCCTCTTCATGACTCCATTGTGGATGAATTGAGAAGTTAATAGTTGTCTTTGAATCTTGACTATTCGCTAAATGAGATGAACTTAAAGATATAAAAGCTGAAGATAAGAGATTGTCAAATCATTTGTGTAAGTCGAATTAATCAATGGGGAAACGGTCTGGGAATTCAATAGCAAATCGTGACAGGGCGGCCTTCCAATCACGGATGGGCATCGTCCATTTCTGAGAAATCTTATTCAGTAAGTAGCTAGGCACAATTAATCAGAAGATACATGTAGGGGTTGAAGGGGGCGCTGCCCCCTTCCTGGGGGTTGAGAATAGAAGCCAGCAAGGTGGCTATAAGCTGGAGCGTCTTAA
>JAAURB010000165.1 GCA_012033335.1 Oscillatoriales cyanobacterium RM2_1_1 | reverse complement strand
TGGATAGCTTAGCATTGTATAATATGGCTAGCGCCTATTTGTTTCCAACTAATCCGAATTAACCCAATCGGTGGGGAGTTCGTCTCAGAGCCCTTACCCAGAGAGGAATACAGCCGACAAATCGACGCACCCCTGAAATCTTGACTTGTAACACGGCTGAAATTGCCATTGTCACACGCTTCAAACTCTTACTGGAAAAGCCATCGACGCACCTCGACGAAAGAATGGGGTTTTCAGCCATTGCTCGACGTGCGTCGATTCCAACCATACCAAGTAAAAATAACCCGGTAAAAACCATTCTGAGCAAAGGTTTCAGCTTTCATTATACCACTTTTCTGCACCCTTGTGAAAATTAGACCAGATCGACTTCTTGACCTCATTTAAAGCACATAAAACTGAGGAGGGGACTCCGGTTGTTGGCTACCAATCGTCAAAACTAGAGGTAAAGAATCATTAGTAATCCAATAAAACCGCACATTATCCTCCTTCTCCTTCACCAACTTTTTCACCTTTTCATTCAGAATCCGCATCTCATCCAGACTGATAAAACATTCAAACACCGAATATTGCACCCGCCGACCATAACCCTCCAAAAACTTAGCCAGCTTCGTTCGACGTTTATCATTGGGAATATCGTAGGCAATGATGACCATAGTTTAAAAGCAATTGGGAACAGGCAGTTTAAAGTCCCCCAAAGTTGGGGGATTTAGGGGGCCAGCCCGTTCGCCCCCCAGCCCCCAATGCTGGGGGAACAAGACTTCTCAAAGTCCCCAAAGTTGGGGGATTTAGGGGGCATCACCCCACCCTCAAAAACGGTTCATAGGCTGCCCCTCGCCACAGCGTCCGCTTATACCGACGAATCTGCAACTGAATCACATGTCGATACGTCACCTGAGACTGAATATCCGGATGAGAAACAGACTCATTCATCCGTCGTTCAAACTGTTGCAAGAAAACCTTTCTGGCCTTCGGATTCAGATACATTCCTCCAGTTAACACCACCGAATCAAAATCATCCGGTTTAAAAATCGCATTATTCACCAACCGCAGCACCAAACTATCCACAATCGGCGACCGAAACTCCTCCATCAAATCAAACGCCAGATAAGGCTTCTTCTCATCCCCATAGTGAAAATGACCCAGATACGGCGACAACCCCTCAGCAATAATCAAACTCAGCACATTATTAAACAGGAGGGTGTAGCCAAAACTCAGCAAAGAATTCACCGGATCTCTCGGCGGTTGCCGATTGCGCTGAGAAAACGTAAACACTGGATGAGTAATCAACCGCCCCAGAGCCGGAAAATATCGTGCCGCCCCAATCCCTTCATAGCCCCGCAACCGCTCCAAATTATTCACCTTATCCACCGCCTGCAAATCCGCACCCAACCCAGAAATTGCCACTTCCACCTCTGGAACCTGACGCTTGCGATTCAACCGCAACAACAACTGCCGTGAATTCATCAACTTACCCCGCACAACCGCCCGACACAGCGACAACTGAAATTGAGCATCCTTATGCTTCTCAACCTGATGAATCTCACTAGCCAGATGAGTCGATTCCAAACTCCACAAATGCCCCTTATACTGACCCGAAAAATTCAAAAACAACACCAAAATCTGCTGCTGCAAACAAGCCCCAATCGCCTGCGTCGTCAGTTGGATATTACCAAATAGCAAAATCCGCTCCACCTCCCGAATCGGGATCTCCATCTTGCTCTCCTCCTGTCCCGGCACCCAGATCCCAAACCGCTGATTTTCCTTGTAAATCGTCGCCCCCTGTTCTGTCAGATACAAAGTTGCCATCGCTTGACTCCAAAAAATGCCACGATAATTGCTCTCCTGTTCCTCCCTGACCTCGTTTTCCAAGCCAGGAAACCGCTGTAGATAAGCCATCAAAAGCTCGACTTGAGCACTTGCTGACGACCCTTCCAATTCCCAGGGCGGCAAGGATTCGTCCTCGACCTCGGGAGTTTTTTTTACCGCCTCTCCCCCCTCAGGCGGTTCAATCGGTTTCAGCGGTTCCACTGGAAAAATGGCATTATCCAAAAAGCCATGCCCCAGAAACCGAAACCCCCGATCAAACTGAGTGATTTGCGTCTTCTGCGGATGCAACTCCAGAGCCAACGACTTCAAAAGTTGCTCCACCTGACTGTAAGCTTGGACAATCTCAACTTCACTCCGAGCCAGCACCAAAAAATCATCCGCATACCGCACCAACTTCAGCGAATCAATCCGCTCCAGCAAATGGTCAAACTCATCCAGATAAATATTCGCCAGCAGCGGTGAAACCACTGCCCCTTGAGGAATTCCCCTCTCCGTTCTGACCACTTCCCCCGACTGCATCATCCCCGCAGAAATCCACGCCTTAATCAGACACAAAATCCCCGGATAATCCAGATATTTCCTCACCTCCCGCAACAAAATCGAGTGATCGATATTGTCAAAAAATCGAGTAATATCAGCATCCAAAACCCATTGATATCCAGCATTTCGCCACTGCGCCACCATTTGCACCGCATCCATATAAGACCGATTCGGACGATAGGCAAAACTGACATTAGAAAATCGTTCCTCCGCAATCGGAGCCAGCACGTTTAAAAGCGCCTGCTGTACAATCCGATCCTGCACCGTCGGAATCCGCAGCTCCCGCCACCGCTCCCGACTCTTCGGAATAAATACCTGCCGCCAGGGTGACGCTTGATAACGACTATTCGCCACCGACTCCTGCAACCGAGCCAGATTCGTCGTCAAATCCTCACTAAATTTTTCAATCGTTTCATCATCCACCCCCGCGCAGCCTTGCTTGAAAGCCACCTTCTCATAGGCTCGATGAAAATTATCCAAACGAAGAAACCGCTCCACCAGAGCGCCTGAATCAAATCCGGTGTCCATAAAAACATCTCACCAATGGTTCATTTCAGATTGCAGTCCTCCCCAGAACTTGATTTCTAGGAGAAAAACTACTCGCATCCTAATCACCACCCGGAAACAGCCCTTTCCAACTCTGATAGACAGCAACCTAAAGAAATGCAGAATTTTGAAGTTCACCCCAAAGCCTTTAATCACAAACCATTCCAATCCTCTATTGTCCCCACATTGAACAACTCCGGAAAACCACCTTTCCACCCACCCGTAAATTCAAAAACGAAACACAACACCAATACAACCAATGAACCACCAACCCCACCTAAACCTGAACAAAATTCCCCTATTCTTCACCCTCCTACTCCTAAACGGAAACTCCCCTTGCCCTGTACCGACTACAATCAAACCAGCAAAACCAATTCACCTTTCCTTCATCACCGACCCACAACCCCCTCACCAAGGAAGCGGCGGCTCCAGACTATTGGAACCCACCCCAATTGATCTACGATTAACCCACTCGCTGCTTTAAAGATTCAGCAGCCATCAGTCTCAAACCAGCATCTACAACCACCGATCTTGACGATCCCTATTTTCAATCCCTCATCGACCAAGAACCTCCCTATATCAGCCTCTCCGCCATGGGTGTCCTCTTCAACGAGCGATCGCGCCTCCAATTCGCCAAACAAAGCAAAACCATCCTCTCCCTCATCCCCAAAATAGAGACAGGGCTCGAACAGATAGAGCAACTGGTCAGTTGTGCTCAACTTAAGGAGGTTCCTCTCAAAGTTTTAGCTAAGGAGGTTCCTCTCAAAGTTTTAGCTGTGGATAGCCGTTATGCAAAACCGAGGTTTCATCCATCCAATGTATCAGAGGGAAGATTGGGTGGTGATTGCGCGAGTCCCAGGGAATCGGGTGTTTTACCAATCTCCTGCAGCCAACTCCAGTAAAACTCGACCGTGTTGGTATGGTGAGAAGTTTGACCTCAAAGACCCCAGCACCTGGCCGATAGCTCAGCATCAACAGACTTACACTCCCAACTTTCAGCCCTTGAGGTGCGTCATGCCTATGAGCGGTTCGACTTGGAACATTTTTTCGGCTTCGCTAAGACTCACTTGCTGTTGACTTCGATTCAAACTCCAGAATTGGCCTCTGAAGCCAGTTGGTTCCGTCTAGCCTGTTTGGCCTATCACCAACTTTGGATGGCTCGTCATCTGGTTGACCATTTGCCTCTGCCTTGGCAGAAACATTTGTTGGCCAAACGGGACAAAAAATTGACTCCTCGTATGATTCAGCGCGGATTTTTTCGACTTATTCAGCAGATTGGCTCTAGAGCCTCCCCTCCCAAACCCCGAGGTATCTCTCTTGGTCGGGCACCGGGGACTCAATTTGAGTCTCGACCCTTGCGTCCTCTCATTAAATTTCACCCTTCTCGACCACGCTGTTGTTGTAAGGAGTCTGATAATTCCAAGACGGTCGCTTGAACACTCATCTTCTACATCTCATTGCCTTGGTCATCAACACCAGGGATGAGCTTTTTTGTCTAAAGTCAAGGATAGAGACCAGTTCCGATTTTTATACCTACAGGGTGACAAGCGCAAGGAGGTGACGTTTCATAACAGCCAGATCACCCTGAGAGATGAGGTTCAGAAGATGATCGATGAGAAACGAGATCCCAAACTGATTGCTGATCGGATCAAAGGCAGTCGCGTTCGCCCTTCCAGGAAGCAGTCGTGAGATAAGTCCCACAAAACTGTGGGACTTTATGAGCGCGATCGCTCTCAAGGGAAACGATCTGGAGCAACAGTGGCAGATGGTGGCTCAACTGCGACCTCAACATTCTGCCCAACATTAATGCCTCAAATACCAAGTTGAACCTTTAACATTGAATTAAGCAACCCTGACGGATGTTGATG
>JAAURB010000072.1 GCA_012033335.1 Oscillatoriales cyanobacterium RM2_1_1 | reverse complement strand
GACGCTCTGTTATTCCAAATCCGTAGAAATGCTGAAGCACTCGATTCGGTTGCTACTTCATTACCTCAAATTCTGGGATGTCCCGATTCCGCAATGATTCATTGCATCATTCAGCAACGCCGGGAATTGCTCGGGCCTTGCAGCTTAACCTGGATGAAAAACTGCACCTATTCTCCCTGGCCCAACAACCCCTGCCAACCCCCTCTCCCCCAGAAGATTTTGTTACTCCAGCCCTGCAAACCTTCCTGAATAGCCTGCAGGAGATCCCCGGATATATTCTGGGAAGGCGTTGGGATATTCTGGCCTGGAATTCATCCGCCTGTGCAGTTTTTAATGATTTTAGCCAGTTGCCTCCGAGTCGGCGCAATTTTATCTGGTATCTGTTCACGAACCGGGCAATCCAAGAACAGCTTGTAGACTGGGAGGGCTTTGCCCAGTGTATGCTAGCCAAGTTTCGCCTGGACTGCGATCGCCACTTGAGTTGGGAGGGTAATTGTGAATTTATTGAGACTTTGCAACAGGTGAGCCCGGAGTTTAATGAATGGTGGAATCGTCACGATGTGCTCAGGCGGACTCAATGGTAAAAGAAACTGATTCATTCCTGGGTCGGTCAGCTCGAATTAGATTTAGTCACCTTTGAAGTCCACGATATGTCCAATTTGCAACTGGTGACCTATATTCCTGAACCAGGATCGGTAACGGTTGAACGGTTGAAGCAACTGATTTTGTATCCGGTTCGAAGCTCAATCTAGATTAAATTCAAACAATCTATATTTATGCCTCAAAGAAGAGTCTACCGAAATATAAAGACTTGGGATATAATCGCAGTTAGGAATAGAGATCGGTTGCAGATTCGCTTTCAGTGTTTACAGTGGTTTCCTTCTGTTTCATTTTGTTAGGCTTGCCTCCGAAGTTTCTATCTATACATCAGTTTGGTTTTGGAGACAAGACATGTCGATTTACGTTGGTAATCTTTCCTATCAGGTCACGGAGGAAGATTTAAAGTCTGTATTTGAAGAGTATGGTTCTGTTAAGCGAGTTCACTTGCCTACAGATCGAGAGACAGGCAGACCGAGAGGGTTCGCTTTCGTGGAGATGGAGACCGAGGCTGAGGAGGATGCCGCGATTGAAGATTTAGACGGTGCTGAGTGGATGCAGCGCAACATCCGTGTAAACAAAGCAAAACCTCGTGAGCCCAGAAGCTCGAACGCTCGCGGTGGCGGCGGTGGCGGCGGTGGTGGCAACCGCAGAAGTTGGTAGTTGCTCCAGGTCAGTGATTTTTGAGCAAGCTCCTACTTCAAGTCCAATTCTTAAGATTCTGTAATATTGTTCGGTTCTGTGAACCACAATTGAAGAGCTAAGAAGCAGACCCCAAAATTGCTTTGAGGTCTTTTAACTTTGTATTTGGCTTGAAGGATTGAATCATAGCAGGTTGGAGTTTGGAGCGGACAAGCCATCATTCTCCGAGAATACAGACTTTAATTCATTCGACCCAACCTGTTTGACCCTAGAGTTCAACGGATTAAGTTTGCTTACAATAGTAACGATCCCGTTGCACACCCCTGGAAATAGCTGTAGTGAGATGGCAGGCGATCTGTCCTGCCTTTTTGCATTTTTAAAAGATCCTGGCGATGAAATAGACCATTGCAGTCAAACAAAATAAGGAATATCGAATGACTCAAGTCATCATTGGTGAAAATGAGCAGTTAGAATCAGCCATCCGTCGGTTCAGACGAAAAGTTTCTCACGCAGGTCTTTTTGCTGATATGAAAAAGAACCGTCATTTTGAGACCATTGCTGAGAAGCATAAGCGCAAAGAAATTGCTAGACATCGTGAACGCCGAAGATTCAAGAGCCGGGGACGTTCATCAAGGTAGGTAAACCGGCTACACGGCCTGATTGATCTTCAGTAGCTTTTATTTTGAGCGGTTCTCCACACTGCAAGGGTTAGAAAACCTCCTTAGAGCTAACTAAGCTGTTCTTGATACACTAAAGACAGAAACAGCATTAGATTAAACAGCGAAATAGCTCATGCAAGCAGGTTGGCGAATTGGTTCATTATTTGGAATTCCTTTTTTTATTGATTCTTCCTGGTTTCTGATTGTGGCTTTTATTACAATTGCCTATAGTCAGGACTATGCGGCTCAAGGGACAGTGTTATCCTGGGGAGCAGGGTTTGTTGTAGCTCTACTCCTGTTTGGCTCTGTACTGCTCCATGAGCTAGGTCATAGCCTGGTGGCAAAGTCCCAGGGCATCAAAGTCAATTCTATTACCCTATTCCTTTTCGGAGGAGTTGCTGCGATTGACCAGGAATCCAAGACTCCTGGTCAAGCTTTTCAAGTGGCGATCGCTGGCCCTCTGGTTAGTCTAGGACTGTTTGTGATTCTTAGCTTGACGGCTCAAGTTTTACCGAGCTCTAATTTATCAACGGCTCTGATAGAGCGGGCGGCAGGCATCAATCTGGTACTGGCCCTATTTAATATGATTCCCGGCTTACCATTAGATGGTGGGCAGGTTTTAAAAGCAGCGGTCTGGAAGTTCACAGGGAATCGGTTTACGGGAGTTCGCTGGGCTGCTCGGATTGGTCAAGCTCTGGGCTGGAGTGCTGTGGCTTTGGGATTGACGACATTTTTACTAGCCAGCCAACCGGGAGGACTCTGGATTGCCCTGATTGGCTGGTTTGTGCTGCGCAATGCCAGTTCCTACAGTCGCATGACGGCTCTTCAGGAAGCGCTGACTCAGATTAAAGCCGTGGATGCAATGACCCGTGAATTTCGAGTTGTTGATGCTCACTTGACCCTGCGGGCATTCGCTGATGAATATCTCATTCTCTCGGATGGGACTTCAATTTACTTCGCTGCCTCTGAAGGGCGTTATCGGGGTTTAGTGCCCTTGGAACCCCTGCGCAATACTGAGCGTAGTCAGTGGGAAACAAAAACGTTACAGGATATTGCTGTTGCCTTAGATGAGCTCGTTACCGTTCCGGAGAAAGCAACCCTGGCAGAGGTGATCAATTCTATGGAACTCCAGCAGATGCCTCAAATTACAGTAATTTCTCCGGCGGGATCCGTAGCAGGCATAATCGACCGGGGAGATATCGTCCAGGCGGTGGGCAAGTATCTGAAGGTTCCAATTGCTCCGGCGGAAATTAAGCGGATCAAAAACGAGGGCAACTATCCGCCGGGTCTACCCTTGCCGGCGATCGCCCGTAATGCCTCGCAATCGGAAGCAGAATTGACCGCCAAGTCATGATCTTGTAACCTGAGTCCTGGGAGGGCGTTATCTCCAAGACTGATAGCGCCCTGCGACAGGATTGCTAATCCTACCTTTCCCCTTGGAGTCAATCTTTTGAGTCAACCTGAGGGAGTTAAGCTTGGAGCTGATTGGTTTTCGTCAATTTAGCACCCTTCTTCAGGGTCATTCCCAAGGTTCCTAAAGCCAACAAGCTAATCAGAGAACCGGGTTCAGGAACAGGTTTGGGTTTAGGGCCAATACTACCCGGCAATACTTGAATATTCACCACATCAAAACCGGGGGATCCACCCAGACTATCCAATCCCAACAACCGAATAGCCTGTACCGGATCCGTAAACCCAATAGAACTCAGGTCAAAGGAGGTAATTCCGGCATCAGAAGCCGTCCCCAGAAAGGTAAAGCTCGTCAGATCGGAACTGACAAAAATATCTGCCCGTTCCCCATTGTCTCCAACTTCCTGAATGAAAATATCATTGCCTATCCCATCAATCACCGTTTCATCGGTGAAACCCACCGTCACAAAGGAATCAGTCGGCAGGGAAAGAAAATCAACAATAGGGTTCGGATCATTGCCCAGTACCACATCGGTGCTGACCAAAACCGGGAAGCCAATTCCACCGGGAAACTCCCCACCATAGGGGCCAGCAATCGGCCCAGCACCACTGTCAAAAAATTCCAAAACAGTATCAGCAAAACCCACAATTGCCTGGGCTGGAGTCGAAATTAGGGAAACACCAGCCACTAAAATTGTTGATGGGATGACACGTTTTCCTAAGCCATGAATGACTTGAATGAAATGATTCATCTGGATAAAACCTCCTGGGAAGATGATGATTGAATAACCTATGCTGATACTAGCTATTCCTTCCAGGGGATGAACAGTCACTCAAATGAGTGATAGGATTTTGTCGTCAATCATTCAACCCAATCAACCCAATCAACCCAATCAACGAGTCACAAAAATATTCTGAATTCCTTCTCCAGATGAATTCAAGCAGATTCTAACTTGCCGCCCTTTGATGGTATAAACCAGCTCTTGGGTACTAGCGGTAAACTCTTTTTTAGGAGTTAGGATTTTTTCATTAAAAAAACGATAGGGTGATTTCATGGGAATCTTAATCCATTTTTTAGAATTGGTTTGATCACATTCGATGCCGCGATACACAAGTTTATTTTTCGTTACAGAAACGGAAGAAACTCTAACTTCTGTAGAGGGGAAGCTTACCATTTTAGCTGGAGAGGCTACAACTTCAGGAAGCAAATATTCATAGTGAACGCCGCGATAGATAAACTTCATTACAATGTCCTCAATAGATATCAATAGGGTTCTTCTGGTTTTTGTATGCGGCATCGCCGACAGAAACAGATCAATTGAGATATAACTTAGAGGATGTTTTTCTAAGTTTAGAAGATCCAAGCTCTTTGATTATCTAAGACCTCCTACAATCAGAACTTCACCCAATCCGGTGATTCTGCCAACTATTCCCGGAGGATTTAGGGAGGATTTGATCCCGTTGATACCGCGTTTCTCACGGTGCTGGAGCAGGGGAAGTAATCGTACGGTGCCTCACCACTGCCAAATTCGTACCTCACGTGATTAAAAATCGCTATAAAGATAAAGTTGATAAAATAGTAGATAAACGTTTGCATCGTAACAATCGCCCTATCGCCAACATGAGTTCAACCCCCCCACCTCAAAAATCAAAAACCCTGTTGGGTGCGATTACTCAAGCGGTTCAAGCCTGGAACCCTAAAGTCAGTTTTTCTAAGCTGGCGGTCAAAGCCAATGCCAGGGTGCCAGAAATTTGTGTACAAAACCCTGAGTCCAATACCGCTGATAGTTATCCGTTGCTGGGCGATCGCTACATTCTCGGTCGATCTTCTAAATCCTGCGACATCGTAGTCCGCAACCCGGTGGTCAGTCAGGTACATCTCTCTTTACTTCGCGATCGCCCCCAAAAAGGGTTATTTGGAGTTCATCAATCCCAGCAGTTTTTCATTCAGGATGAGCAATCAACCAACGGGCTTTATCTGGGTCGCCGCCGGATTAATACTTTGCCCCTGCGCCATGGGGATTTGATTACCCTGGGGCCTATAGAACTGGCCAACGGGGTACAACTCCGATACACCAATCCCCCTCCCTGGTACAAGCGAGTCCTGCAGTATGGATTCTGGGGAATCACAGGAATTACAGGGCTATCAGCCCTGGTCGTCCTGATGGAATGGCAAAAAATTCCCGTTCGCCCGTTACCTCCCCAAAGCCAGGGGCCGGTAGTGGTTTACTCTAAAGATGGGGAATCCCTCCGGCCTCTCCCCGATACTCAAGCTGTTTCCCTCGATGCTGAAACCCTGGCGGATGTCTCCAAATATTTACCCAAAGCCGTGATTGCCTCTGAAGATAGTCGATTCTACTGGCACATGGGGCTAGATCCCATCGGAATTGTCCGGGCATTGGTGACCAACTTGCGGGGGGGAGAGATTCGAGAGGGGGGCAGTACCCTTTCCCAGCAACTAGCCCGCAACTTATTCCGGGACTACGTTGGCACAGAGGATTCTGCCGGACGAAAATTACGGGAAGCCTTGGTGGCCTTGAAGCTGGAGACAGTCTACAGCAAAAATCAGCTATTGCTCACCTATTTGAATCGGGTGTTTCTCGGCTCAGATCTGTATGGTTTTGAGAATGCAGCCCGGTTTTATTTTGCTAAGCCCGCTAAGGAGTTGACCCTCTCGGAAGCCGCAACCCTGGCTGGAATCTTGCCCGCTCCCAACACCTTTAACCCGATTCGAGACTACCAGAAGGCCGTTGCCTATCGCAATCGAGTCATCAGTCGGATGCAGTCGTTGAAAATGATCGGTGAGGATGAAGCCAATCGAGCCCGGCGATCGCGAATTGAGATCAATCCCGCCGCCCGAGAATTATTTCAAAGTACCATGGCTCCTTATTTCTATGACTATGTGTTTATGGAAATTGAGCAACTCTTGGGGGATCAGGTGGCCCGTGAAGGCAACTTTATTGTAGAAACCTCCCTGGATCCCCAATTTCAGAAAGTAGCAGAATCGTCCCTGAGAAACACCATCAACGCCGTCGGGGTTCAGGATAATTTTTCCCAGGGAGCTATGGTTACCCTCGACTCTCGCAGTGGAGAAGTGCTCTCTATGGTGGGTGGGGTAGACTATGAAACCAATCAATTTAATCGAGCTACCCAAGCCCAGCGTCAACCCGGTTCTACCTTCAAAATTTTCACCTATGGGGCAGCCCTTGAGGCGGGGGTTTCTCCGGATCAAACCTATTCCTGTTCAGCCTTGAATTGGCAGAATCAGGAATTTCAAGGGTGCGAACGCAGTGGAACTGGGGCCATCGATATGTATCAGGGCATGGCGCAGTCGGAGAATGTGATTGCCCTGCGAATTGCTCAAGAAGTAGGATTGGATGCAGTGGTTCAAATAGCCAGAAAATTAGGAATTCAGTCTCCTCTCCAGGAAACTCCCGGACTGGTTCTGGGTCAAAGCGAGGCGAATCTGTTAGAGATGACCGGGGCCTTTGGAATTTTAGCCAATGGCGGTCAATACCATTCTCCCCATGCCGTCAGATTGATTCGCGATCGGGGAGATTGTTCAGATACTAGCGATCAGCCCGATCCCAATACCTGCCGAATCATTTACTCCTATGAACGGGAGAATGCCAATTCCAAGCCGGTTCTAAAATCGAGTGTTGTCAGTACCATGACCCAATTGCTATCTGGGGTCGTCCGTAGTGGTACGGGTCAGAATGCTTTTATGGGTCTGGGGGAAGTCGGTAAAACAGGAACTACAGATTTTAACGTTGATCTATGGTTCATTGGTTATCTGTCGGACTATACCACCGGGGTCTGGTTAGGCAATGACGACAACTCTCCCACCAATGGCAGCAGTGGAGATGCAGCTCGCCTGTGGAAAGATTATATGGGTCAGATTGCCCGCTAAAGAACCTAGAGCTATCAAATCATATCAAGTCAGAAATTTTCTATCGCTGCACTGGACTGACACTATAAGCTTGAGGTTTCTCGATTAGAGCCTTCAAGTTGGCCGACCACTCGATAGACATTGACCATTTGCTGACGACCTTTGAGGGGGATTTCTCCCCAGGATTCAAGCTCAAATCGGCCTTCAATATAGTCAACGGTTTGTTTGGCAACCAGGATACGACAGGGACCAGCCTGTTTTTCTTTACAACAACTTTCCAGTCGAGAGGCAATATTCACACTATCCCCCAGTAAGCCATATTCCAAACGATCTTTGCTCCCTAAGCTGCCGGCAACAATTGGCCCGGTAAAAATCCCGATCCGGAGCCTGATCTCTCGAGAACCCTGACTTTTTGAAAGCTGGTTCATCTGCTGCAGGCGATCGCCGATATCCAAAGCACAAACTACTGCATCATAAGCGTCCTGAGCAATCTCTGCGTCGGTTTTTCGGGAAATCGGCACCCCAAACCCCGCCATAATCCCATCTCCGGTAAATTTGTTGACAATCCCATGATGCTGATGGACAGATTCCGTCATCATTGCCAGGTATACATTCAGCCACTCCAGGAGTTCCTCGGGCTCCTTCTCTTCAGAAACGGTACTGAAATTTTGAATATCCGTGAACATGATTGTAGCGGTCAGCCGCCGACCCTGGAGCTTGCCATCCTCTAACAGGTGCTCTCGACCTTGCCAGAGAGCTTCAGCAATTTCAGGAGAGATATTCTGACCCAGGAGCTTCATGGTCATCTGCTGCTGTTGCTGAGATTGTAAAGCCCGATAAGCGATTCCAACGCCTCCGGTCAGGATCAGAGCCATGGCTGGACTGACCATGGGCAACCAATAGGCCCGGGAAAACAGCAACCAGCTCCAGGCAAAAATCAAACAGATCAGCAGGGGAATACCAAACATCAGCCCCAGATAAGTGCGAGAGCGATGGGCCAGGGTTGTGCCGATGGTGGCCCAGAGCAGAATCCAGAGAATCTCAGCCCATTCCGGCCAGAATTTGAACAGGGAGCGATCCCCCAGGGCTGCATCTAAAATCTGACTGACCATCTGGGCATGAATCACGACCCCTGCCATCTTGGGGGTTTCGGTTTCCCCCGGACTAAAGGGGGAGAGAAATAAATCCTTACCGCTGGGGGCGGTAGTTCCCAGGAGGACAATCTTGTCCTTGACCAGTCGGGGATCAACCTCACCGTCTAAAACCTGCTTGATGCTGACGGTCGGAGCAATATTCCGCGCCGCCCGATAATTCAGTAAAATCTGATAGCCCTGATTGTCAATCTTGCGGTAGCCCCCTGAATGCTGCTGCAAAGGCACGAACTGCGCCGCCCCCAAAAACACATCAGGAGAATCTGGTTCGGTGCGGGGAGTAATCCCCTGGGCCGCCAGATAATTTAAAGCCAACTGAGCAGAAAAGGACAGGAACGTGGCTTCTTCGGTGGCAACGGAAATCAAATTCCGCCGGATCACACTGTCAGGATCGAGCACCAAATCGTTGAAGCCGATCCGTTCTGGAACGACATTGACAGGGGCGGGAATACCAGGATTGTCAGGAGTGGGTAGGGTCTGAATGACGATGATATTTGCAGTATTCTGCAATAGGTTTTGAAACTTCTGATGGCCCGGTTCGTAGGCAATATCCCGATACAAGTCCAATCCAATCACTTGGGGATCGAGAGCCAGCAGTTGACTCAGGGTGTCCGCCACAATTTCATCTGATAGGGGATAACGCTCGAAGAAGCTGATATCTGGCTCTGAAATTTCTACGATCAGCAACCGGGAGTCTGGTTTGAGGGGCGGTTTTTCTCGTAACATCCAGTCAAACACAACCAACTCTGAGGGCTGAAGAATCCCCACAGTCCGAACCCCCAGTACAATTGCAGTGAGGAGGGAGGTAATAGCCAGAATCCTCAGGGAATTCCTGGATTCACTGCTCCAACGTTTGGGTAACGCTTGCTGGTCAGATTGACTGTCGAGCAGAGGTTTCTGTTGAATGTTTTGCTGAATTTTCTGCTGAAAGTTGATTAAAAACTGCAACATTGCAGAAGACCTCTATGACGGAAAAGATTAAGGTAGACTGGGACTAGAGAGAGTTGGCGCAGGCGGTTGCGGGTTTATTAGATTGGATTGAATAAATCTGATTGAATAAATCTGAGGAAAGTCCGGGCTCCCGAAAGACCAAACCTGCTGGGTAACGCCCAGTGTGAGCGATCGCGAGGATAGTGCCACAGAAAAATACCGCCGAAGGAGTTTGTCAGCCTGAAAACCTGATGAACCCCTGGTAAGGGTGCAAAGGTGTGGTAAGAGCGCACCAGCAATGTCGAGAGGCATTGGCTCGGTAAACCCCGGTTGGGAGCAAGGTCGGAGGAACTATGGTTGGTCTTTTCCCTGTTCCGTTTTAGGTGTACCGCTTGAGGTGTCTGGTGACAGGCATCCCAGATAGATAACTGCCATCCTAGCTGTTCTAGCCAGGATAACAGAACCCGGCTTATGTCTGACTCTCTCTAACCCCTGGGGTAAAATTGATATCGTGATCAATTTCGGAGCATCCAAGGTAGAAGTGGGGGCACGAGGGGCAATTCAGGCTGAAGTTTACTAGCGAGTGATGAGTTGAGAGTTGGCGTTGAGAGTGAGGGCTGGTTATTTGAACGGATGCTGGGAACTAATTGCTAAAGTTTAATCGGGAATGGTGGCGATCGCTGTGATGCAGATTGCCCAAATCTTGACAATTTATCATATTAGCAGATTTGGGTAAATCACAGGAACCTTTAAGCAGTAAATGTTAGCTTAGAACAGACTACCCAGGTTGAGTCTCAAAGGAGCGTCATTAGTATTTACCCAGAATTTATCCAGAGTAATCGAATGTCTAGAGAAAAACCGCCGTTTGGTGATCAATATTTTGATCGAAGTATTGACCCAAACTTATTAGAGAATGAAACCCCATCCTTGGAGGAATGGATCCAAGAGCATCGTCTACTTGCAGATGCTGTTCAGGTACTGAGAGATTTACAAACACCAGAGATGAACTGCAAGTTAGGGATTGATGATCAACTGCAAGATCAGTTGCGGTCGCATTACAACGATGAACATTGGCAACAAATTAAACGTTACCTAGGCAAAAATTGATCAGTCCAGAGGACTAAGTCCAGATATCTCCAGAAATTTCAGAAACCCTTGAGTCCAAACCGCTCTATCCCGATTCATTACAGAAAAACTATTTTTAAGTTTAAGTCCTAAGTTCAAGTCCCTGCTGGAGTACGAGAGGTGGCGGCGCACCGCGCCGCCACCTCTCAAATCTGCACCTCACGTGATTAGAAATCGCTATAACTATCGAGCCGTAAGAGGAGTTGTGTAGTAGTTATAGAACTCATCTCCAGTGACTTTATTCATCACTATGACCTGACCAGTGCGAGGATCAAAAATCACTTCAACCTGACGGTCACTCCCTACAAAACTACCGGTTTCCCCCCGTTTCAAGATCCCCCAGAAATAAAACTCCCCTTCAGTAATTTGAATGGCGATCTCATTGTCATTCTGAATTGTGGTGTAGGTTGTGGGAGTCACCTTGGAGTTAGGAGAGTCAGAAAAGGCCGTATCCCAGTAGACAAAGACTGACTCTCGAGGCATCCGAAAAATCACCCCATCTCTTCCCAGGCCACTTTGTCGGTAAACGGCCCCACCATCTTGATCAATAAAGTTACCCGGGTCTTCTCCAACTGGTTTGAAATCGTAAGTTTTGCCGTCTTCTCGTCGGATTGTAATGAATCCTTGACGCTGAGAAAAAGTGCAGGGAACTGAGGCAGAAGCCCAATCTTCCCCCTTAGGATAGAAGTCACAACGAGCTTTGACAGTATCGGCTTGGGCTGAGGGACTGAATGCGATTGATGCAGAACATGATACAACAGCAATCAACACCGTCTGAATTCTCATTGGTTTCTCTCCCCGCGAATTTCACTATCCAAACAGGCTTTAATGTACAGCAAGTTTTTGTTCCAGGCCATCACCTCAACACTCAAACTGCCCAGCCTGATGGCCCGGGAATTGGTCAGGGAATTATAGTTTGCAACAGTTTTTCGACTCATTGTCTGGACAAGCAATAGGGCAATTCCCTCCGATCCTGGACGCTGCATTCGGAGGGGCTAGGCTGGAGATCGCTGAGTGAACTATTCTCACCTGGGTTAGGGGATGATTTCCTCTAGCGAAATTGCTGCAGTCAACTCCAGGAAAAGCTGGAAATTCTTAAAGGCTCCTGAGATTGAAGGCTAAACTAGGCAATCTATACCAGCGAAGCTGACTTTGCCCCCCTATAAATCCTGAGGTTTGATGATGTGGTCTAAGATAGAAGCAAGGAATCCCTACTAGATTCGATAATTTCAATGGCTACTGCGAGTTCCGAACCTCAATCTCTCCATCGAACCTTCAGGCTCTCACCCCTGATTCGCTTGACTTTACTCAGTTTGTATGGGGCCTTGATGGTGCCATTGCCCTTTTTAGCAACGGCAGTCCAGGCGAGTATTCCTCCCCTATGGCTCTGGATCGGGATTGCAATGGGGGCGATCGCCCTCTATGGAGCGTTGAGTGAGCGAGTGGTGGTGAATGAAAGCGGTATTCAGGTGACTTACCCGATCTGGGTTCCGTCCCTGTTTCGTCGCGGCTGGTTTGTGAGTTGGCAAGAGATTACAGCCCTTAAACCCAAAACAACGGGTCAAGGAGGGTTGGTCTATTATTTCTTGAGTGAATCTGGAGCAGGGTTTTTGTTGCCTATGAGGATTGCTGGGTTTGCTGAACTGGTCAGGATTGTCCAACGGCAAACGGGGATTGATACCACTGATGTTCGTCCTCTGGCCCAACCCTGGATGTATTTGACCTTGTTGGGATTTACCGGTTTGCTCTGGCTGATGGATGCCTGGACAATTTCAACGGCAATCACCTTGAATCCTTGAGGCAATTCCTTGAGTGAGTTGTTTCACTGAACCAATGGATTGTCAAGTTTACCTAAGGAACGCCTATCCAATCAGATGCATATCCTATTGAATTCAGCCATTTTCTAGTGATTCTCTAGTGATTCTCTAATTGTTGTCTTCCCCGAGCTCTAAATGCAAGTTGAACCGATCCCTCCTGATCCGCCCGCCGGGAGAGAACTAACTCCATCAGAGTGCCCAATTCTAGAACTTGATCAGGTCAGTTTCAAGGCTGCCATCAGTCCCTATCCGATTTTGCAGGGAATTTCTACCACCATTCATCGGGGCGATCGCCTAGCCATTGTAGGAATCACAGGGTCAGGCAAGACGGCTATATTGCGCTTACTGAATCGGCTCGATTCTCCCACCCAGGGTACAATTCGACTGAATCACCAGGACTATCAGGCGATTCCTCCGGTGCAACTGCGACAGCAGGTGATGTTGGTTTTGTCAGAACCCCGATTACTCGGAATGACGGTGCAGGACGCAATTGTCTATCCCCTAAAACTGCGGGGGTTAAATCCTCAGGCCATTGACCACCGGGTTAATCTCTGGCTAGAGCGACTCCAAATTCCCCAAAACTGGCTGAATCGCACGGAATTGCAACTCTCCACTGGAGAAAAACAATGGGTGGCGATCGCCCGGGCGTTAGCAGTTCAGCCCTCGGTGTTGTTGCTCGATGAGCCCTTTGCCCATCTGGATTCCAGACAGCAGAACCACTTGGTTCAGGGGCTCGCCACATGGGTTGAAGCTGCCGATCCTGCACCGAAGCCTACTATTGTGATAGCAACCTGTGATTTAAAACTCCCTCAGCAGTTCAGCACTCGACTCTGGCATCTCGATCAGGGCCGATTAGTTCTGGATATTCCCCAGACTGAAGTCAATTGGCATGCACTTCAGGACGATTTGAGCCGCGCCCATCAGCAAGTAGCCCAAACCTGGGGAGAGATTTAAGCCGGAGAGCCCTCGAGAACGGGATTGGCATTGATTAGTATCTACAGCTAATCGCAGTAGAGGGTTTCGCGAGTTTCCCGTCCGGTAGTTGGATTTGTGCCGACAGCAACGCTACAAAGCTTCATCAGCATATCTTTGCGAAACAGGACATCAGTAAAATCTGCCCCTTCAATGTTGGCATCCGTGAAGTCGGCGTTATAGGCGAATGCTCCCTCGAGGATTGCATTTTTCAAGTTGGCCCGGTTGAATTGGGCTTTATCTAGGGTGGCATAGCTCAGGTTCGCGCCCTCAAAGTTAGTCTTCTGCATCTTGGCACCGAACAGGCTCACCCCCCGCAGATCTGAACCACTGAAGTTGCTCCCCTGGAGATTTGCCAGATCAAATTCGGAGTCGGTGAGCATCTGACCCGAAAAATCACTATTCAATAGGGTTTGTTTTTCGTAATTGTTTGCCTGGGTTGGTAGAATAGCCATTCCATGAATCAATCCCAATAGGATTAGTCCCAGAACCAGACCAATCCTGCTCCAATTCAAGGTTTGACGGAGTGTTGATTTGAGTAAGTTTAGCATCAGGGTTACAGATGGATTAAGACGGTGATCACGATAGAATTTTACTCAATACTTGAGACTATATACAGCGATATCTTAACTCCACCGGGCTTTGGACTAAGCTTAACGTTATTCCTGAACCGGAAATACTTCTGAAGACTGTTCTTGAAGTTGTTCTTGAACCTGTTCCTGAACCGGAACTTCTTCTGAAAATAACGCCTGCTTTTTTCGCCGATCCACCACTCGACGCAGTACCCCATTGATAAATCGATAACTCTCCTCATCGCCGTAGCGCTTGGCTAATTCTACGGCCTCATTCAACGCCACCTGCTCCTGGATTTCTAGATAAAACACCTCCGCCACCGCAATTCGGAGAATATCCCGATCCAGCCTAGGTAAACGATTAATCTGCCAATCCACCATCGCCTGACTAATCCGCTGATCAATGTCCTCCCGATTGCCATTCACCGCCATCAAAATCTCCACGGCGTAAGCATGAATCTCTTCCTGCTTGGAGAGCTGCAATAACTCCGGTAACTCAATGGAGGTTCCCACCCGATTGATGGCGGACTGAGTCAGCTCAATGGCTTCCTGGATCATTGACTGGGCAGCCGGTAGGTCACTGGCTCGAAACTGACTGGCTTGAAGGCGATCGCTTCCCCGCTGGAGCTCTGCCATGGCAGTTTCCAGAGATTCATAGCTCTCAGACACCAGGGTGCGGACAGCCGCAGTCACAATGTCATGAATTTGCTGAGTTTCTAGTCGTTCAGGCGAGGTGGGAAGCTGACTAATACTCAACAGAACGAGTTCACGGGCACTTCGGCGAGCTTGCATACTGGTGTAGGGTTCTGAATATAATAATCACTAACAAACTCCATCATCACTGAAAACCTCAGCAAGCAGGATGATTTTAACGTTAGGGTAAAGGTGGAATAGGGCAAAGCGTCCCCTTCCAGAGACTTGAAAATTGCAGAATCAATAAAACAGAGTTAGTCAAGTCCATCAAGCACAACAACCATCTCGGCTGTTTTCCAACAGGCAAACTTCTCCAATCGCGAGATGTTAATCGGATTAGACAAAGGTTCTGAGTGATGACTCTCATCCCTGTTTTTCGGAGGGAACAGTTTGTAATCGCCCTTCTCCGCCAAACAAAGACTTGAAGCCTTCCCCCTGAGGTTGAGGAATCGTGGGCTTGACCACCACATTTGCACTCACAATTCCCCCGGAAACGATAATCTTGAAAGCATCCTCAACGGAAATCGCCAGATTGATTACCTCTCGGCTCGGAACCACTGCATACCATCCACTTGCAGGATTCGGAGTGGTGGGAATGAATACGCTGATGGCTTCGTCAGCAAGCTGAGACTGAATCTCATTATTCACCGGGCCCGTGACGAATGCCATACTCCATAACCCCTGCCGAGGATACTCAATCAAAACAACCCGCCGAAAACGATCATTAGAATCCCGGAGGATGGTTTCCAAAAGCTGCTTTAGTGTCCGATAGACTAAACCAGCCAGAGGAATAGCCTGTAAAACTCGCTCACCCAGGTCAAGCAACCAGCGACCGGCAATATTGCGAGCCATCAACCCAATAAACAAAATGCTTAGTAGGGGAACCGCCAGTCCTACAGCAACACTGAGCAGGTTAACCAGGATCGGATGCAAACCATCGAAGGGGTTAAGCTGCTTCGGAATCCGGGTTAAAAACTCAATGACCGCAGCAGAAATAGTCAGGGTTAACCAGATTGTGGTTGCCAATGGAATAACAACCAGCAAACCTGCAATCAGGTCATTTTTTAAATCCTGTTTAAAGTGTTGGAACACAGGGAATATAATCTCCTCTTTCAACGGGCCAAACTCTGAGAGTAGCCTTCAAGGACTTGGGTTGAGGGTGTGACTTGAACTTAGACGGTGGAACTTTCTCAACCGTTGGCCTGATATTGAGGCAGAGCTGAGTTTGAACATTTCCTAAGCCAATACCATACTTTTAACAATTCTTCACAATTCTGGCAAGGGGTCTACTGACCTGACAAACCTCAAACCTCAGGCGGGGACAGATGTCGAACTCAACCTGAGTTAAGTCGGTGGTTGTAATTAATTATTAAATAGAAGGGGGTTTGGGGCTTCGCCCCGCGAAGAGGGCACTGCCCCCTTCGCCCCCACATCAATCTTTTAATTAATTGCGTCAAGCTACTTAATTAATTGATAACGTTGATAACATTAGTTAATTACTGAGCTGATTAGTTTCACCATTCTATGTCAGTTCATTGTATATCAGGAAACAATCATCTTACAGAAGAACTCATTTTGTAACGTCCCGCTAGTAACGTCCCTGCTGGTAAATTTTCTATTGATAACATCTCCCTCAGGTTTGCAACTGTTTCACAGCCTGAACTAACCGTAGCAGATAGGGTTTTACCAGTTCTCGATTTTGCCGATCCAATTCCATGACCTGGTGATGAAGCTGTTCTAAACGCCCCTGCAATTCCAGCAGAGTCAGGGAATCATCTGTGGGATGATTCACAGAGTCCATATCGGGGGCGATCAAGGCTAACCCCGGAGGACTTGCTTCAGGACTGACTGCCGAACCCACCTCAGAATGTTGTTTAAACTCAGCACTGGCTTTGAGATTGGCGATCGCTTCCTCTACCATCAATTTGAACCGTACATTCATCACTTCCCAATCTTGATGGCGCAGCACATCCTTTTCTAGGCTCTTTGTGACCCGCTGCAATTCCGTCAGCACCTCGGTGATTGAGTTTAATTCCTCTGACTCTGCACTTTGGGCCTGAACCTGATCGTTAACCTTCTGCACAACGGTTTGGACATCGGCGATCTGAGTTTCATGGGTGCGGAGTGACTGCTGAAGTTGCTGTTCTAGACGTTGGCGGTTGATTAAGTTTAAAAATAAAGCCAGACTCATGGGAGGAGCCGTGTAGAGAATCTTCCCAAATACAATTGCGGGTATGGAACCCACAATTGAGCCAAATACAGCTAGATATTCTAAGAACTTGAGAAAATCCATAGAACGGTAAGGGTAATAGTCAAATCTCTTTACAGAAATCTAGACGACAATCCAGGGAACCCGAAAAGAGCAAATGACAGTGTTCTAGAGCCATGCTAACGCAAATCGTGAACCGAGATTCGTTGTTTTTCTCGCCAACTCATCAGGGGCAACAAATAAAGATAAACGGCATAGGGAATAAATCTAAAATCTGTAGTCAAAATAGCTGCCGGAATAAACCCAGCAATATTCCAGGGAATTAGGGGAGAAATTACCACCACAGTATTCTCCAAGTCAACGGCGAGTTGGGCGGGAGTCAGGGGAAAAGTAGCATATTTTTTCTGAACTAATTGTTGAGTCAATAGAATCGCAATGGTTTGTGTACAGCCAAATGCTGCTGCCACGGTACCAATCACAATTGTTCCTGAAAATAAATGGCGTTCTGATTGGGCTTGATCGAGCAACACCTCAACTTGATTCAAGATATTTGTTCCGGTGAAGATCCCGGCTAATGCCGTGGAAATGACCACTACCAGAGAAATTTTTAACATTGATAACATTCCCCCGCCTTGAATAATTGAATGTAAAGGCGCTGTTTCTGCCAGATAAAATCCCCCCAGAATAAAGTTTAAAATATCCCAGCCCGAATAGTGTTGGATCGTCATCCCGATCACCGCCGCCGTCAGTAAGCTAATCACCATTGAAATCTTCACCTCCACCCGAAAAATTGCCAGTCCTAGAATCATCAAGGCAGGGAGTAAAACCAGGGAACTAATTTGAAATTCAGCCTGAATCCAGCCTGGAATTTGAGTTCCCTGAGCTTCGACCGGATTGAATAAAGAGGCAATCCCATAGATAAAACAGGACATAATCAAGGGAATCAGCCCGGTCTTGAACATATTCTGAATATTAGAATAGAGCTGGGTTTGGGTCAGAATAGTAATTAAATTGGCGCTAGAAGACATCGGAGAACAGCGATCGCCAAAATAAGCCCCGGCAATAATAGCCCCTGCGATCCAATGGGGGTTTACGGCTGTTTCCTGAGCTGCAATCATCAACGCCAAACCAATCGTCCCCACGGTGCCAAAAGAAGTCCCAATCAATAGGGAGACAACGCTAGTTAGCAAGAAAGCCGAGAGAATGAAAAGCTGAGGATGAATCCATTTCATTCCATAATAAATCAATGCCGGAACAGTTCCCGCTGCCAACCAGGTAGCGATCACTGCCCCAATTAAAATTAGAATACTGATGACTGAGAATGATTTTTTCCCTCCTGTTGCCGCCATGGTCATTAATGCCTCAAAGGAGAACCCCCGGCGGATGAGAACCATAACTAAAAATCCCATGGAAATCAGCAGAGGATAGGCGATAAAATATCCTTGTAAAGTACTAAAAATTAACAGCAAAAACGAAACCAGAAAAACAAGAATTAAATCCATAATCATCTGGGATTACTCCATCCCAAAACCAATCAGTTAGACGGGTCAGTTAGACAGAACTGAAGCATTTTGCACCCACTCCACAATCCCATCCGCCAGAAACAGGGCCAATTGTTTTTGAGCCTGAGGATCGACAATCCATTCAAATTCTTCAGGGTTGATCATGAACCCCAGTTCTAGCAATACAGCGGGGGCAATCGCCGGGCGGGTCAATGCTAAGTTATTCCAAAACACACCGTAGGAGGGCCGATTTAATTTTTCAACCAGATAATTATGTAGAAAGACCGCTAAACTGTGGGCCTGAGAATGGTACCAGAATGTGCCAATTCCTTTGGTAGCCAAGGCATTGCCATTATCGGGCAGAGCATTGTAATGAACTGAAATTGACAGATCAGGTTCCTGTTGATTGATCATTTTGACCCGATCCTGGGGAAACAAATCTTCATCCCCGTTTCGGGTCATCACTACCTGGGCTCCCCGTTGGATCAATTCCTGCTCTAGCAATCGAGACACCACTAAGTTGACATCTTTTTCAGGATACCCAGTGGGGCCCCTAGACCCCAGATCATTCTCGCTCCCATGGCCCGGATCAATCAATATCACCAGCCCTGACAGGGGTTGGGAGGAGTTAACTAAAGCAGGTTCAGGCTCTTGAGCAGAGGCAGGAGCCGTTTTTAACGATAAAACCAGGGTTGATCCCTGGTACCGCAATTTGTACCCCCACTGCTGAGGAGTTTTGAACTGGAACGTGTATTGCGCGCCGTTCTGTTCTGTTCCCAAGGGAGACAGTAACGGTTGCCAGTCCATCCGCTCAATGGCAGGATTATCATCAAATCGAATCGTATCGGTTTGGGCCGTTGTGTTGTGTAAAGTCAAGGTCAAGCTTTGATCCGTTTGACTGATACTCACCGGAACCGGAACCTGTAGGGGAAAATACACCTCCGTCCACTCGCCTACCTGGCGGGAACTGACACTGCGAATCAAGGATTGAGGGGGAATTGCCCCGGTAAACATCCGAGTTTCATCCGCTTTGATCCATCCGCCATAGTCCAGGCGCAGATAATCCCCTTCTCGACCGGTAATCCTAGCCTGGGTTCCCCTGGGCAGGGGAGTTAAGCGGGAGTAGGTCGTGCTGGGGCCTGTGCGGGCTACCCCTTCCTCTGCGGTGACTTCAGCGATTTCAAATTGTTGGGGGGAGAGAATGGTGACTGTGCCTGGAGCCTTCTGAGTCACGGTTTCCCCTGGGAGTTGTAATTGATATTCAGGTTGACCCAGTACCCGTTGATTTTGACCCGGCTCAAAGGCAATCTCTGTTCCAAGCTGACCACAGCCCTGGTACTGCCCGATTGTCTGGGGCACCGGTTGATTGGTTCCGGTCAGCACGGCTTGATTATCGGGCAATGCTAAACCTTGAGCTTGGCTATAGAGGGGAATTGTTTGCCCCGCAAGCTGGACTGAAACTTGGGCATTGGGGGGAGCGATCGCCGTGAAACAGATGGATTCTCCCGGCATTCGAGCCAGATTCACGGCGGGTTCTAAGGATTCTGGCACAAAGGCATTGCCTTGGGGAATTTGGGGCTGGTTAGATAAACGGTTGACCCTCAGGATCAGTTCTTGATCCTGATGGCGAAAGACAAAGGTATTTTCCCCCAGGCGTAATCCAAAGGAGGGAGCAAAATGCCCCGCTGGTGACCGGTTCAAAATGGCCTGACCATTGACAAAGACCTCAGCATCGGGGGAAGCGGTGCCGATAAAAAAGATCCGATCTGAGGTGGTTTTGTGATCTGGGGAGGGGTAGACAACTTTCAAGGATTGATCCGCTGCCTGCACGGGGAAAGGAACTGGAAATGTAATTGATGCGGCCATCAAAGAGGAGTAGACAACCGATGCGAAAATTCGTTTCATGCTGGGGTCAATAATCTGGCGCTGCCATCGAATATCAACCTATCATAAGTCCATCGCCATCAAAACGAACGGATAGAGTTGCAATGGGCTAGATGATGCATGAAAAATTTTGCCGAGTATGTCGATTTTGCCGCTGGGTTAATGAATCTGCCCATTCCCCCAGAGTATCGATCTGGAGTGATTGAAAATTTTGAACAGATGACGGCGATCGCCTCCCTGGTAAATGAGTTTCCCCTTGGGCCTGACCTAGAGATCGGGCCAGTCTTTGATCCTGGTCAGGGTTGGGAAATTAGGATTGATCCAGATTGATCCGTCATATTTTTTGAAAACCCAATGTAGGGGCTGGGTTCTCCAGCCTGTAAGATTCTCCAGCCCATACATAGATTCCTTAGCCCGTTCTACCCCAACCCTCAATAGATTCCCTAGCCCATGAACCTGCTTCAGAACCCAAGCGGGTCACACTTCAACAGTTCGGTATTTTTGTCGCTGAACTTGCTGTTGTAAGTTTTGCCAAAATTCCTGGGCATCCTGATTATCGGGGTTGATTTTCAAGACCTCTTCAAAGTTGGAGATCGCCTCTTCATAGCGCCTCAGACCCGTCAGAGCCAAGCCTCGGTTGAACCAGGTTGCCTCGTTTTTAGGCTCTAGCTTGAGCACCTGATCGTACGCCCCAACTGCGTCCTCATAGCGAGTCAGCTCAATCAAGACATTTCCCTGCTTGAACCAGGCTTGAGGATTCTTGGGATTGAGGCGAACCGCTTGAGTGAAAGCCTCTAGCGCCAGTTCATAGCGGTCTAACTGTTCCAGGGATAATCCCCGGTTAAACCAGGTAGGTTCATGGTCAGGATTGATTACCAATACCTGATCAAAAGATTCTAGGGCCATTTGATAATTTTTCCGATCATAGGCAATGACTCCCTGATAAAACAAAGCCTGCTCATTTTTAGGGTTGAGCCGTAGGGCTTGAGCCAGGGATGTCTCAGCCTCTGGATATTGCTGCAACAGATAAAAGGCATAACCCCGGTTATACCAGGCTAGATCAAAGTCGGGAGCCAGGCTTAGAGTCTTGTCATAGGCGGCGATCGCCTCTGGGTAGCGCTTCAGTCGGCTCAAGGTGATGCCTTGATTGAACCAGGCGGAAGGCTCCTCCGGAGAAAGCTTGATAGCCTGATTGTAGGCATTCAGGGCAGCTCAGGTTGGCCCGCATCATCGAGGGCATTACCTAAGCCAATCCAGCCCCAGGTCAATTCAGAATCTAGCTTGACTGCCTGCTCAAAGGCTTTAACCGCCTCAGGGAAACGTTCTAAACCGTATAGACTAAAACCCTGACCGATCCAGCCTTTAGGTTCTGAGGGATCAAGTTGAATAATCTGTTGATAAATCTTCAGGGCTGCCGCATATTGGTTCTGGTCAAGCAGATCTGCTCCCTGATTTAGGAGATTCTGCATAGACTGAGCTTGAGTAGTGTAGTAGGCAGTGAGTTCGATAGCCGGGTGACGACCGGAATCTAAAGTGCGCCCTTGGGCTAGAGCTGTTGGGCTAGAGAAACCGGTAAGAATGCTAAGAAGTGCTGTCAATCCAATCCTTTGCAATGGCATCGCTAAAGTTCTCCATTGATGTCTCTATCTGAACCTATATCTGATGCCGGGGCTCCTATGCATTTCGCGGGTATCATTGTTTGAGAGCCTAGCTCCTACCCCTGATTACTAACACATTGATGAGAAATAATGAAGGAAGTTTTAAGGCAGGAATCTAAGAAATAGGTTTAAGGAATATTTTTGTTTCGATACATTTATTGAATATTAATTGATCTGACCCTCGACTCATTCCCCCTAACACGATATGATTATTAAAATAGGTAACAATTATTAAGATCTAAAATCTGTAGCTATTATGGGACGAGTTGGAGTCTTGCTCCTGAATCTAGGCGGGCCAGAGCAGTTAGAGGATGTCCGCCCCTTCCTTTACAATCTGTTTTCTGATCCAGAAATTATTCGCTTGCCTTTTCCCTGGTTGCAGGCCCCTCTGGCATGGATGATTTCAACCCTGCGTTATAACAAGTCTCAAGAAAACTACAGATCAATTGGAGGCGGTTCTCCCCTGAGGCGAATTACGGAAGAACAAGCTCTGGCATTGCAGGATTGCCTGCAATTAACAGGTCATGACGCTCTAGTCTATGTGGGAATGCGCTACTGGCATCCTTTTACTGAGGAGGCATTGGCCAAGATCAAACGGGATAAAGTTGAGAAATTGGTGATTCTACCCCTCTATCCTCAATTTTCCATCAGCACCAGCGGTTCCAGTTTTCGCCTATTGAATCGCCTCTGGGAAGAGGATCCAGCCCTACAGCAGATTGAATATACGGTAATTCCATCCTGGTATGATCGCCCCGGTTACTTAAGGGCAATGACCCAGTTGATTCAGCAGGAACTAGACCAATGCAACAATGCTGATCAGGCCCATATTTTCTTCAGTGCCCATGGAGTTCCCCTCAACTACGTCAAGGACGCGGGGGATCCCTATCAGCAGGAAATTGAAGGCTGTACCGCCTTGGTGATGCAGATGCTCAATCGCCCCAATCCCCACACCCTGGCTTATCAGAGTCGGGTCGGCCCCGTAGAATGGCTCAAACCCTACACCGAGGAAGCGATTCCTGAACTGGCCCAGCAGGGGGTTGAGGAACTGGTGGTGGTGCCGATTAGCTTTGTTTCTGAGCACATCGAAACCTTAGAAGAGATTGATATGGAATATCGGGAACTGGCTGAAGAGTCTGGAATCAAGCATTTCCATCGGGTTCCGGCCCTGAACACCCATCCCGAGTTTATTAATGACTTGGCGGAGATGGTGGAGGAGGCCCTGAACTCTCCCCAACTGACCTTCGTAGAGGTGGTGCCTGAGGGCAAGAAAAAGGTGAAACTCTATCCTCAAGAACGCTGGGAATGGGGCCTGACCACAACGGCAGAAGTTTGGAACGGTCGGTTGGCCATGGTGGGAATTGTGGCCGTTATATTAGAATTGGTCACAGGTCAGGGGCCATTACACTTTATTGGCTTACTGTAGCGAGAGGAGTGGGCAAGCCGGATTTAGTTCAGGCGATCGCCCGTTTCTCCATCAAACCAGTGAATCTGTCGGCGCGGCAGGGAAAGGGTCACCTGGGTTGCCCTTAGATCAGTATCCGGGGGAACAATTGCCCGCAGGGTTTGTTCGGTTCCGGGAACCCTAACGCTGATCAGCTTCTCTTTACCAAAATCCTCCGCTAGAAATACCTGGCCTTGAAACGTTCGAGCTCCTTCCAAATCGCCTAAGCCAACATCCTCAGGGCGGATCCCTAAAATAATTTTCTGAGGTGTGGCTGTCAAACTAGGCAACACCACTTTATAGTCTCCCAGGAACCCATAGTTGCCTTCACAATTGAGGGTAAGCAAATTCATTTGGGGACTACCAACAAATCCCGCCACAAACTGATTGGCGGGTCGCGTATAGATTTCTCGGGGCGGAGCAAGCTGTTGGAGATAGCCATCATACAGGACGGCAATCTGACTCGAAAGCGTCATCGCTTCCGTCTGATCATGGGTGACATAGACCACTGGTTTTTGCTGGGATGCAAATAATTGCTTGAGGTCAGCCCGCACCTGCTCCCGCAGTAGGGCATCAAGGTTGCTCAGGGGTTCATCCAGCAGAAATACATCGGGCTTTCGTACTAGGGAACGGGCCAAAGCTACCCGCTGACGTTGGCCACCAGACAACTGGGCCGGTTTGCGACTGAGCAAATGGTCTAGTCCCAAGCGATGGCTGACATCCATCATCCGATGCTCAATTTCATCAGGGGGAATTTTGCGAAGTTTCAACGCTGCTGTAATATTCTCCGCGACGCTCATGTGGGGATAGAGGGCGTAGCTTTGGAAGACCATGGCAATATTGCGCTGACTGGGGGGAAGGGTTGTAACGTCGCGATCACCAATCATGACCTGACCTTGAGTGGGTTGTTCCAGGCCGGCAATCAACCGTAACAGGGTCGATTTGCCACAGCCAGAGGGGCCTAATAATGTCAAAAATTCTCCCTCATTGACGGTCAGGCTAATATCTTTGACCGGAACAATCCCATGGGCAAACTGTTTACGCAGATTTTTCAGATGCAGTTGAACCATATTTCCATCTTGCCATAATTACAAGCCCATCAAAAGTCTGTCCAATTCAAGAGATTACGGTAGCGTCAGCCCTTGACGGCTCCAGCGGTAATCCCCTGGACAATCCGTCGCTGGAAGATCAACACCAGGATCACCAAGGGCAATGTCCCTACCACCGTTGCCGCCGCCATGGGGCCATAGGGAATCTCATAAAGGGATGACCCTCCGAGTTGAGCAACGGCCACCGGAATGGTGTAGAGCTCTTCCCGGGTGATAAATGTCAGGGCAAAAATAAACTCATTCCAGGCAAAAATAAAGGTCAAAATCCCCGTGGTCACCAGGGCCGGAATCGTCATCGGCAGGACAATTTTTAGCAACAGGGACACGGTATTGTAGCCATCAATTTTAGCAGCATCTTCTAAATCCTTCGGGAGTTGCTGAAAAAAGCTTCTCAACACCAGAATGGTCAAGGGCAAATTAATCGCGGTGTAGGGAATAATCAGCGCCAGATAGTTATTCCCTAATCCCAGCAGCTTCACAATCTCCAGCAACCCCAAAAACAGCAACACATAGGGAAACAAACTGATAATCAAAACCAGGCTTAAAATAATAGTTTCCCCCGGTAATTTTAACCGAGCTAGGGCATAGGCTGCCGGAGCCCCAACCCCTAGGCAGAGTAATGTAGAAATCAGGGAAACTATAGCACTATTCCATCCGTAGCGCAGAAATGATAAACCTAGGGTTTGATAATGTACCCAGGTTAACTGGCTCAATCGGGGAAAATAAACACTGGGAATGGCAGAAATTGCTTGGTTTGTTTTGAAGGATGTCAGCACTTGCCACAGTACCGGAGCCAGACAGAAAACCAGGGTGAATCCTACCCCAATCCAACGGAAAATCAGCTTGAAATTGACAGGTTTAGGATAGTCAGTTCCCCCAGGATTAGACTGCGGAGAATGGAGCTGAGTCGTCATCAATGGTTACCCCCCATCAGATTAACCCGAGACCGGGAAAGCAGGATCGCCGCGATCGCCACCGCCGCCACCAACAGTAAAAAAGTTACGACCACTAGGGCCGCCCCATAGCCAAAATCCAGATACCGTCGTACCGTAGCGTAGATATAGATGGAAACCGTTTCCGTTGACCCCGCAGGCCCACCCCCAGTCATCACCTGAACCAGATCAAACACCCCAAAGGCTTGGGCAAAGCGAAACAATAGGGCAATGATAATTTGGGGTCTGAGGAGGGGCAGGGTGATTTTGTGAAAACTCTGCCAGGGAGCGGCCCCATCAATGCTGTAGGCTTCATACAAATCCTGGGGAATTGATTGCAATCCCGCCAGCAACAGAACGGCAATAAACGGGGTAGTTTTCCAGACCTCCGCCACAATCAAAGCAAACATGGCCCGTGTCGGCTCCCCTAGCCAGGTGATCTGGGTAGAAATCAACCCCAGCCGTTGCAATAGATCATTAACGATGCCATATTGACCATTAAAAATCCAGGCCCAGGCCAGACCCATCACCGCCGTCGGTAAAGCCCAGGGAATCAAGGCCGCCGTTCTCACTAGGCCCCGGCCCCGAAAATTTTGCTGAAGCGTCAGGGCGATCGCCATGCCCAGAACTAATTCTATCGTGATTGAAATCCCCGTGAATACCGCCGTATTCCACAAACTTTGCCAGAAGCGCCCGTCCCCCATCAGGCGAATGTAGTTGCTTCCCCCCGAAAAGATCGGTTGCAGTTGGGTACCTAAACTCTCTGTAAAGAAGCTCAGCCAGAAGGCCCTGACAATCGGGTAGGCAAATACCAGAACCAGGATCAAGCCAGCCGGTAAAATCAACAGCCATCCCGTCCGTCTTGTTTGTTGTTCTAGACTTTTCATCGGCTAGCGCTCCCAATCCCGTTGGCGCAATTCTCCCCCCAGCAAAGCCCGGGTCTCTTGGGCCGCAGCCGCCATCGCTACCCTTGGGGATTTGGCCCCTGTCACAGCCCCACTCAAATACCGTTGCAGGATATCGGAGGCTTGAGCATACTGGGCAATCGGAGGCCGCAAAACGGCTTGCTCCACCACCTCTAAAAGCTGAGGATAGTGGGGATATTGCTGCACCAGTTGAGGATCGGTAAATAGCGATCGCCGGGCCGGAACATAACCGGTTTCCAAAAAATACTGACGCTGAATACTGGGCTGGTTGAAATACTGAATGAATTTCCAGGCGGCATCTTTGTGGCTAGAACTGGCAGAAATCCCAAACCCCCAGCCCCCCAAACAGGCCCCACTATCCAACCCCAGGGCATGAACCATTGGTTTGATGGCAAACTTGCCCTGGATGTCTGACTGGTTAGCTAGGGGAAACACATAGGGCCAATTTCTAAGAAAGGCGGTTTCACCATTTTGAAACAATAACCGGGCTTCTTCCTCGGCGTAGGTCGTAACGTCCTCCGGAGAAACCCCAGAGGTAATGGTTTCCCGCAGAAATTCCACAGCGGTGATCGCCTCCGGGGCATCCAGACCAACAGCCCTAGTTTCCGGGTCAATCCAGTAGCCCCCATACCCTTGCAGGACTTCAGTGAACACCGCCGCCAACCCTTCATACTGTTTGCCCTGCCAGACATAACCCCACCGGGCAATATTGTTCTGTTGTAACTCTTGGGCGACTTGAATCAAATCCTGGAAGGTTTCTGGAGGATTCGCACCCGTTTCTTTCAAAAAGTCTGTTCGATAATACAGCATCCCCACATCGGTTCGCAGGGGCATTCGATAGAGGTTGCCCTGGTATTCGCCGCCGCGAATTACGGCATCGAGATAGGGGGATAATTCTACTGGTTTTAGTCGGGGAGAGAGGTTTTCTAGCCAGCCCGCCGCCGCAAATTTCTGCACCCAAACAATATCCATATAAACCAGATCGTAGGGCGAGTCTCCCAATAAAAATGCCGAGGTGTAGAGATCCTCAACCAGATTAGTATTGTTAGGGCCTTTGACAGCTTCTACATTGATATTGGGATGCTTGCGGTGAAAGTCCTCGGCAAATACGGCAAACCGATTGGCTTCTCCCGCCTGTACCAGAAACTTGATTGTCACCGGTTGCTGACCCTGGGCAATGAAATGGGCGGCTGCGAAAATCAGCAGAAGTGTCGTAGCGGCTAAGGCAATCTGACGAATCAGCTTGAGGGTGATTCGCCGGGTCGCGGCTGAGAGTATTAATAAATTAGCGATGACCATATTCACTATGGTAACAGGCTGACTAATTGACCAAAACCTGTTCCCAGAGGCCAAAGTCTCGAACATGAATTTTGGGGATTGATTTTGAGGTTGGTTCACCTGACCCCCTAGAATCCAACAGGAATCACAAAAGTTTTCAACATGCTGTCGCATGGTGATTGTTGAATTGGTTGGATCTCCATTCCTGCCCGACTAATGGTAATGGCTCGATGGCGTTGCATAATAGTGCCATGAATTGAGGCTCAATCTGATGCAATGTCCTGACTGTGGTTCCAGCCATATCCGTAAAAACGGCAAGATGAGGGGTAAACAAAATCACATTTGTGTGGCGTGTCGTCGTCAGTTTATTGATGTCTATACAGCCCCTCTAGGATACTCCGATGAGATCAAAGCACAATGCTTAAAAATGTA
>JAAURB010000164.1 GCA_012033335.1 Oscillatoriales cyanobacterium RM2_1_1 | reverse complement strand
AAGCAAGCTTGGCCAAATTAAGAGCGAACAGGCTGAGATTGACATGAGAATCAAGGGATTGAGGATGACGAGCCTGACAATCAGCCAATCCAGTAAACTGGCGGGCATCGCGAAAAATGAACTCGATACCCCGATTCCTTTTTGATCATGCCTTCTGTCGCTTCGTTCTGATGCATCACTGTATCGGCTTAGGTTTGTGTAGTTCACCTTGCCACACACTACAAAGATTGTTGTTACTACGCTCAGCAGCAACTTCTGTTGCGGTTTGTGAAATGGTCTGCTGTTTCCAGCAAACCGGTTAGAATCTTCTTGAGGCTATCCATCCCTGTGCAATTGAGTTTTGACGTTTTGCACTTTACACGATGGATGGCTTTCCTACAACTTTCTAACAAAAGTGTCCGGAGTATTGCTCAGATATTCCAGGGTTTAGGAGAATTTGCCACTCAGTAGGGGGTTGTAATTAATTGTTAAAACCGAATTTGAGGTTAGAAGCAGGTTTATGCCACAGATTGTCATTGTGGGAGGGGGGCCAACGGGGGCAACATTGGCGCTGCTCCTGGTTCAACGGGGCATCGCCGTTACCTTGATTGAGGGGGCCAAGAACTTTTCCCGCAGCTTTCGAGGGGAGGGATTAATGCCGAGCGGGTTAGATGCCCTGAAACAAATGGGGCTCTCAACCCTAGTTGAATCTATTCCCTGCCGACCTTTAGATGCCTGGGAATTTATCTTCAATGACCAATTGCTCTTCCGGGTAGAGGAACCTATGGGGGCCCAGTATCCCTGTACTTTGGTTGCTCAACCGCCTTTCCTTGCTAGGTTGATGGCACAAGCCCAGTCCTATGAACACCTTGAGCTGATCCAGGGGACTCCGGTGAAAGATTTAATCTGGAGTAACCAGCGAGTTGCTGGTGTAAAACTGGCTGATCACCGGGAAATTTTAGCGGAACTGGTGATCGGAGCCGATGGCAGAGGTTCACTCATCCGCCAACGAGCAGAGTTGGCGCTAGTTCAGCAACCTAAACCCATTGATCTGCTCTGGTTCAAGCTGGCGGCCCATCCCAAGTTTATGACTGATAATGTTTTTTGTAGCATCCTAAAGGGAGATCGCGGCTTTAGCATTTTTCACGGGGCAGAACCAGGAAAGCTGCATCTCGCCTGGGTGCTTTCTCCTGAGGAAACTGCTAATTGGCAACAGGTCAACTGGTCAGAGGTTTTTGCCTCCCTGGCTCCGGCCTGGCTGGCGGAGCATTTCCATCGAGTTGCAGAGACCATTGAAGCCCCCATCAAACTTTCGGTAGTCGTGGGCCACTGTCCCCGCTGGCATCGGCCCGGTGTGCTGTTATTGGGAGATGCGGCCCATCCCATGTCTCCGGTTCGAGCCCAGGGGATTAACCTAGCTTTGCGGGATGTGATTGTCGCCGTGAATCATCTGGTTCCCTTGTTCCAACCTGAACCATTCCTCCCTGAAGCCCGCAGAATTGAACCTGACTCCGTAGCCATTGATTTGGCCCTGGGTCAGATCCAGGTCGAGCGGCAACCAGAAATTATTCAAGCCCAGAGGCTACAAGCTCAGGAAGCTCACCAGGGAGAGCTTTTGAGAAAGAATAGACGGGTGCGATCGCTGCTGGTTCAACTCGCCCCGCTGATCAGGCCCGCAATTCGCTACCGTTGGGTCAAGCGCCAGGGTCAACTGCGCCAGGGCATTACTTCAGTTCAATTGACGGTTTGAGCCTGGTGACCAGTGAATTGATCCGATACCCAAGCCGGGCAAGTCCTGTAAAGTTCTGTAACATAAGATTAGATCCGTGAATCTATTGTGAGCCCCATATTATATGGTAGTAAATTGGCAAGAAGTCTCTGGGAACTGGGCTTTGATTCCTTCCCGTCCGAAAGGAATCATTCACTTTCTGGGGGGAGCCTTTGTGGCGGGCGCTCCTCAAATCACCTATCGCTGGTTACTTGAACAACTGGCCCAGCAAGGCTATGCCGTACTGGCGACCCCTTTTATTAATACCCTTGACCATGCCGCCATTGCCAAAGAAGTGCTGTGGACGTTTGAAGATGGCTTAGAAGATCTCTATGCCCCCCTGAAACTGCGACGCGGTCTGCCGATCTATGGTCTGGGCCATAGCATGGGTTGTAAAGTGCATCTGTTGATTGGCTCTTTATTTGCGGTGGAGCGGGCCGGAAATATTCTGGTTTCCTTCAATAACTATGCTGTGCGGCAGTCGATTCCCTTGATGGAACAGTTCACTCAATTGGTGAATGTAGAATTTACCCCCTCTCCCCTGGAGATGGAGCGTTTGATCCAAAGTCGCTACACCATTCGCCGCAATCTGCTGGTTCAATTTACCAGGGACACCATTGACCAAACCCCTGGCCTCAGTCAGATTCTCGAAGGACGATTTCCAGGAATGACCACCGTACAAAAGCTGGCTGGGGATCACATGACTCCGATGAATCAGGATGTAAGCTGGTCTGTGGGGCAGGTATTTACGCCGCTTGATGCGATCGCTCAGTGGATTCGTCAGGAAGTCTGTCGAGATTTATATGCTCTGAATCAGGAGATTCTGCGCTGGCTCAACCCTTTAGGAACCTCTATCAAATGAGATTCAAATCCCATGGTGCAGGCATCTTGCCTGCTGGGAATCATGCCGGCAAGATGCCTGCTGGAAAACAGCCGAGGCGGCTGTATAATCTTTAGCCAGAACTGAGCCAGGGACAAAACTAAACAAAGCCAAAAATCCCAAATGTGAATTTGAAAACTCTGTCCGCTGTGGCCATGGGATCAGCTTCAGGAGTAGTCATTAAAGATAAACTAACGGATAAACTAAATTTAAACTTTAAACCCTACGCTCAGTAATAGTCTAAGTTGCCCGATTGATTTGAACCTTAATCTTCTCAATTATTTTGTTAGATGCTTGAGGAAATTCTGGGATAACTTGATTGGGCTTGACCTTGTTCTGAGCTGATTATTGGAGTCATTTATTCAGGATGACTCCGATATCATTTCAGTATTCTATAGTGGACATAGATTGATTGTGAGCTGGGGGAGTGCGGGGTAGAAGCCCTCGCCTGCAGATGTTACACCCAGTAGTTTATTCGGATTCAGCCATTCAGATCTAGATCTAATCTAGGGGTTCAGATTGACGGGAGCCTACCATTATCCCGAGCGATCGTCCGCCAGATTTAGCTAGACTCGAATCAAGTATCTTCACAGCCGCGCCATCTGTCCGTTTTGTCATCTTTCGGTGTTAAGTTTGATCAACACGAGATTCCCTACCATCAGCCATAAATTGAGAACTAGAGCCATGAAAAAAGTTTTGTTTTTGTGCACGGGCAACTACTATCGCAGCCGATTTGCCGAATATTTATTCAACCACTGGGCTATTCAATCCAGACTCAAATGGCGGGCTGAGTCCCGGGGATTGGCAGTAGACCAGCCCAACAATAACCTGGGGGCGATCGCTCCCCAAACCATTAGGGGATTAGAAGAACGGGGAATCAAAATTCGGGACTATATTCGCCATCCCTTACAGGTATCTGAGGTGGACTTCAAGGCCGCCAACAAAGTCATTGCCGTTGAACAGGCGGTACATCGCTCAATGATGATGTCTCGCTATCCGGGGTGGGTAGATTCCATTGAATACTGGAATGTGCAGGATTTGGATCAAAATTCCAGTTCTAGTTTCGATCTAGATCCAGTCAATCCCATAAATTCAGAGGAGTCTCCTCTGGATCAACTCGAGCAAAAAATCCGACCGTTATTCGCTGCTTTAGAGGCAAACCAGCGCCTGGAGCTGTCTATTGAAACCCAATCTCTCTTATTGATTGATTAAGTATTGATTGATGAGCCTTAGAAGGCTTCATACCGGGAAGCTTTCCAAAAAAAGTTTAAAGATGGCATTGGTTGAGGGGATGAGACACAGAATCATTGACTGCTGATCACGTTCTTAAACGCGATGAGAAGTCATGTCCTTGGTTCAGCGGCTACAACGGCCACAACTCTGGATCATTGAAGCAACCATCATTTTAGGTATTTATCACTATTGATCATTGTCCTAAGTCGGAATTACTATGAGTTAGGACAGCAGAAGCTGAACTGTAGTAAATCACTGAAGTTATCAATCTGAGAGGTTAGTATGGCCACAACAGTTGAACGTGTTCCTGATGTCGTGTTCAAGACCCGAGTTCGGGATGAGTCTGTGGGGGGTTCCAATCCCTACCGTTGGCAGGATGTGACCAGCCAGGAAATTTTTGGGGGTAAACGGGTGGTGCTATTCGCATTACCGGGCGCATTCACCCCGACTTGTTCCTCAACTCACCTGCCTCGATATGAAGAACTCTATGATGAGTTCAAGGCTCAAGGAATTGATGACATTATTTGCCTTTCGGTTAATGATGCATTTGTGATGTTCCAGTGGGGCAAACAGCAAGGTGCCAAGAATGTGAAGTTGCTGCCGGATGGGAATGGTGAGTTCACTGAAGGCATGGGAATGTTGGTGAAGAAAATCAATCTGGGCTTTGGTAAGCGCTCCTGGCGCTATGCTGCCATTATTAATGATGGCAAAATTGAGAAAGTGTTCGCCGAGCCTGGCTTTATTGACGACTGCCCGACTGATCCCTTTGAAGTCTCTGATGCAGATACTGTTCTCGCTTATCTGAAAGGTTCGGAGCGTCCGGCAGGGGCAGCACCGTTGAAAGCATTTGAAGGCTAATTTGCAGGCTAGCGCAAACTTTTGGCTTAAGGCTCAGGTCTTCAGTCCAAGTTGCTGATTGAACTTCAGGACAGAATAAGTAGCTTGACGTTAATTCATTAAAAGATTGATGGGGGGGTGAGGGGGTCAGTGCTTCCTGGGGCGAAGCCCCAGACCCCCTTCCAT